>NZ_CAMHRZ010000197.1 GCF_946187255.1 uncultured Ruminococcus sp. | reverse complement strand
CCTCAAATGGGGGCTCGGGAACCTGAAAAAAACCTACATACAATTCTGGGGCAGTGATTTTTATGATTTCAGGAAACAGCAGCGCCCGCTCAAAAAGCGTCTTCATTCCATGTATAAGCGCTATATCATCAATAATGCGGCGGGAGTAATAAATCTGATACCCAAAGACTATTCGGAATTATGTAAGCTGTGCCATCCGAAAGGCAAGCATTTTGTGGCACCTGTGTGCGATGAAGGCAAGGATATCTCGATAATCAAAAGTTTGGCGGGAAACCGGAAAAGCGAACATCCTATCAGAATTTTACTGGGAAATTCTGCCACCGAGACCAATCAGCATATCCCCGTTATCGAAGCTTTTCAGCGCTTTAAAGATGAAGATATCGAGGTCGTATGCCCGCTGTCTTACGGTGATGACGCATATAGAAATACGGTGATCGATAAAGGCACAGAACTGCTGGGATCAAAATTTGTCCCGCTTACTGCATATATGGATAAGGCTGAGTATTATAAGATCATCTCCCAGTGCCGTATCGCGGTCTTTAATAATGATCGTCAGCAGGCAATGGGCAATATCAATGCGGCGTTGGCGCTTGGCTGTAAGGTGTTCATCAGGAAAGACACATCCATGTGGCAGATCTTCCATGATGAGCGTAAAATGCTGATCTTTGACATCGATGATGTTTTCGATGCCGATCTTGATAATATTATAAGTTTTGATGATAAGCAGAATACGAATTATGATCGTTTTCTGGAGTGTATGGATAATAAGCACAGGATCTCAGCCTGGCATAAGGTTTTTGAGTCTGTAGAACAGGTGTAAGAATAATGAATTCCACAAAGGTAGTTAATAATTTTATATGGCGTTTTTTTGAGCGATGCGGTGCGCAGGGAGTCACATTTATAGTATCCATAGTTCTGGCCCGACTGCTGGATCCCTCCGTATACGGTACCATCGCGCTTGTGACTATATTCACGACCATCATGCAGGTGTTCGTGGACAGCGGGATGGGCAATGCCCTGATACAGAAAAAGGATGCGGATGATCTTGATTTTTCCAGCGTGTTCTGGTTCAACCTGATAATGTGCTTTACATTGTACATACTGATGTTTCTTTCTGCGCCGCTGATCGCTTCATTTTATGAAATGCCCGAACTTACACCTGTAGTCAGGGTGCTGAGCCTGATACTTGTTATCTCGGGTGTAAAAAATGTCCAGCAGGCGTATGTTAGCCGAAATATGCTGTTCAAGAAGTTTTTCTTTTCCACTTTGGGCGGAACTGTCGGAGCCGCAGTGGTAGGTATCACTCTGGCATATCTTGGTTTTGGCGTATGGGCGCTGGTTGCTCAGATGCTTTTTAATACAACTGTGGATACTATCATCCTCTGGATAACGGTAGAATGGAGACCCGGAAAGCAGTTTTCATTTGAAAGGCTGAAAGGCTTGTTTTCTTACGGCTGGAAACTTTTGCTGTCAGCGCTGATCGATACCATTTACGGCGATATCAGACAGCTGATCATAGGAAAAGTCTACTCAAAGGAAGATCTGGCATTTTATAATCAGGGAGACAAGTTCCCAAAGCTCATCGTTGCAAATATCAACTCATCAATCGACAGTGTTCTGCTGCCGACCATGTCCAAAGCACAGGATGATAAAAACGCTGTAAGAAGCATGACACGGCGTTCGATAAAAACAAGCACCTACATCATGATGCCCTTGATGGCGGGACTTGCTGTTTGCGCTGAATCCCTCATATCTTTGATAATGACCGATAAATGGCTGCCCTGTGTGCCGTTTCTTCGCATTTTTTGTTTTACTTATGCTTTCTGGCCTATACATACGGCAAATTTAAATGCCATAAAAGCAATGGGCAGAAGTGACCTGTTCCTTAAACTTGAAGTGGTAAAAAAGATCGTCGGTACCATCGCACTGCTGTCTACTATGTGGATAAGTCCGCTGGCAATGGCTTACAGTATGCTCGCTACCTCTGTATTGGGACAGATGATAAATTCCTGGCCCAACAAAAAACTGATGGATTACAGCTATCTTGAACAGGTAAAAGATATGCTGCCGCAGATCTGCTTGTCGCTGCTGATGGGAGCGATAGTATATTGTGTGCGGTTTTTGGGACTGAATAACATAGCCACATTATCGATACAAGTCCCTTTGGGCGCAGCGATATATATCCTGCTCTCCATGCTGTTCCATATCGACAGTTTTGAGTATCTCATCACTACTGTAGATCATCTGCTCGGGGGGAAGAAAGGGGTCTGATACGGGTGCGGGATATCAGCACATTAAACATACTTTCCTGATATGTGTATTGACTTTTTTAGTTTACTATGATATAATCGTATTGTTGCAATAATAATATTTATAACATTTTTATTGCGGCTCAACTATTTAAATTTACCAATTAAATTTACATGATCTGGTCGCGAAGGCTCGGTCATATCGGGTCATGTGACTGTATTTTGTCTGCATTTTAAAGCGGCGCTATTCAACAGCCGTCATTAACAGCAAAAAAGAAGGGAGTATATCAAATGAACGATTTGGAATTCAAAAGCCTTTATTCGCACGAAACAAACATCTATTCGCTGGCGGGCTTTGTGCCGACCATCGTGGATCAGGCATATCTCAGCGAACTGGGTGTTGACATGGAGGCTGCACCTGAAACGCTGGAGGGCTTAAAGAGGGGTTCGGAGGTCTTTATGCAAAGGCTTGAGAACAAAACGGTCATTCCTGTTTCTCACCTCGTGCTTGATGAGATAGATCCCGAAAAGGTGGATACCGAGATACATAATTATACAGGACGATGTCCCACACTGACATTTGAGCTCAACCCTGTTCAGGGCTGCAACGTCGGATGTCAGTACTGTCTCGTTACGGACGGCGTTCATGAGCAGACGCTGACTGCGCATAACAACTATCATCTCTATGTCCGCAAGCTGCTGAGGGATATGAACGGCACACCGACGGAGGAGATCACCGAAGAGGATATCCGCCGCAAGGATAAGCTGCTTGTGGAGCTTGCCAACGCTATTGAAAAAGCCCCCGAGAAGAAAAAGGATATCGAGCGTCAGATCACTGAGCTCAGTCGCGGTAAAAACTGGAACCACTACTATTATTTCTCACCGAAGACGGAAGCGCTCCAGGAGCCGACCCTTTATACGGGCATCGCCCACCGCATCCTGAAAGAGTTTATCCGTCATTTCGAGGAATTCCCCGATTCCAATGCAAGACTCTTTATCGCGTCAAAGGCAGGCGCAAAGCATCTGATGTACGAGTATGAGGGCGAAACTATACTCGACTTGTTCCGTCAGCTTCGCGGCAAGATGCAGTACAACGTCAGCGTATCCATCATGCCTAAGGAATTCCGCGATATCCTGGAGCCCTACGCTGCACCCATCGAGGAGCGTCTTGCTGCTGTCAAACTCTGTCAGGAGAATGGCATCCAGGCAAATTCTGCCCTTGTTCAGCCCATATTCACGCCCTATCTCACCGAAGAGCATATCAGGGACTTTTTCGGTATGCTGCGCAATGCGGGCATCATCAACTACAAGCCTGAGTTCCTGACCGCCTGCATGGAGAACCTTGCGATGCTGGGTCAGATACTGGGTCATTTCGATAAGGATCTGGAGAGGAAGCTGTATCTGGATTATATCATGCCTTCCAATGCCGATCACCGCAAGCAGCGCGGACGCACTGCACCCGATCGTGCGCTGAGTATAGAGAATATCCAGAAAATGATGGCTGTCACCGAAGAACTGGGCATGACCATCAGTATATGCTACTGGGTGCGCAAGCAGCTAAAGATCGACGGAAAGATGATACCCATCATCAATAAGAACGGTTTCCAGTGTCTGGGCTATCAGTCCAAGCTGTTCGCATCGGGGAACCACTGATGTATCGACGGCACGGATCGCTAAATAATCAGTCAGAAAGAGGTAGTATTAATGAACGGAGCCTACAGTGCGGGATTTGATCGTCTGCATGATCAGTCGGTGTCGTATTTCCTTAGATGGTATCACGAAAAGCCGATGGCGATCACAGGTGAACGCCGGAAAGAGTTAAAGGAACTGCACCGTATCCTGTATAAATGCATATCTTTCATGGCGGATAATTATAAGCGGTTCGTGCCGCAGTTTATGCCGCTTTCCGATGAGGAGATGGAACTGCTTGCAATGCAGGAGAAGTACCCTTTCAGGGCGGGCGCTTATCGTCCCGATTATATCATCTCGGAGGACGGCAGACTGCTTCTCTGCGAGATAACCAGCCGATTTTTCGCACACGGGATATTTTCGTCCTATTATGCGGAATGCGCCGCAGAACGGTTTATGGCGGGTTTCCCCGATAAGAAGAATGAGACCGGATTCGAGGAGATGCTTCGGTATATGGCGGAGCGCACGACCGAAAAGGACAGGGTCAGTGTGCTGAAAAGCGCCGATAAGACGGGCGAGATAAAGCTGTATGTGCCGTTCTATCAGAGTTTAGGAAAGCAGGTATCTGTCATTGAGGCGGAAAACATCGAGGAAATGCGGGGAGAATGGGAAAAGGGCTGTGTTATCAGTGCGCTGAACCAGAAAGACCTTCTTTCCTTTTCGCCTGATACGCACAAAGCCCTGATCGATGCAGGCATGATAAACGATCTGCGGACAGTTCTCATCATGCACGACAAACGTTTCATGAACCTTTGGTTCGAGGACGAGTTTACAGACTGCTTCCTGACCGATGCGGAAACAGACTTCCTGCGCTCGCATTCCATCCCCACATGGCTGTACGGTTCGCACGAGGATATATGGGAAGACGCATACCGCCACAAGGATGGCTATATCCTGAAACATCATCGTCTCGGCAAAAGCGAAAAGGTCTACGGCGGTCCCATTACCGATCGGTCAGTGTGGGAGAGTCTGTGGGAGAAGGGGGATATCAGGGATATGATACTCCAGCCCTTTATCCGTCAGCGCACCTACCCCACCGTATGGGAGGGGAAGCAGTATAACGACTATATCTGCGGGATGATGCTGTGCATGGATGACAAGTATTTTGAGTCGGGTATGTTCCGTGCATCCAGCCTGCCTGTGACCAATGTGGGGGATGACCGCAAGATATGTCCGATCTATACGGATGACGAAGATCTGCTGAAAAACTGTGACATTCTGTAAAAGATAGTATACCTGACAAAAGGAGAGGGAGCGTTACATGATAATAGGCGCAAATCAGCCGTATTTCCTGCCTTATATCGCATACTGGCAGCTGATAAACGCATCCGATGTGTTCTATATCGGTGATAACTACGCTTATATAAGGCAAGGGTGGGTACACAGAAACAGGATATTGTTTTCGGGAGAGCCCGCTTATTTCGGGATAGAAGTATCAGGTGCAAGCTCGTTCAAACAGATCACTGAGCTGAATATCGCAGATATCAACAAACAGAAAAAGCTGAACAGGCTTTATGAGGCTTATCACAATGCACCCTATTATGATATCGGGGTGCAGCTGATAGAGGAGATATTTGACTGCCGCGAGAAAGTGCTGTCGGAATACCTTATCGCATCCATTAAGACGATATGCAGATATCTCGGTATAGATACGCCGATACGCAGGATGTCCGAGCTGGAGGGGAATGACCGCTTCAAACGCGAGGAGCGCATATATGATATGTGCCGAAGGCTGAATGCGGATACTTATATCAATCCCATCGGCGGAAAGGAACTGTATGATCCCGCCGAGTTCGCAAAACAGGGCATAGAGCTGAAGTTCATCAAAACAGGTGATATAAGATACAGGCAGTTCGGAGATACATTTGTCGAAAAGCTGTCCATCCTCGATGTGATAATGTTCAACTCAAAGGATGAGATCAGGGAAATGCTGGAAAATTATGAGCTTATCTCATAAGAGAGCATAAAAAAAGCCTGACACGCCGAATTTAACGGCAGTGTCGGGCTTATTGTTTTGTGGTGTGATAAAGCCGAAGGGAGTTTAGGACAGGGGTACGGGACAGCGTCACGCTTCACACTTTTTGGCGGCGGTGAGTTTTGATACGATCATCACGGCTGTGAATATCGTCGGCACCAGCCCCATGACCAGCAGACCGATCATAAGCGAATTATCGTCGAGAACATCCTTGTCAGCCATTGCAAGTACGGGTATATTCATCACGTTGTCTATCATCATGTGGCATATCATGGCGGGGTATACGGACTTTGTTTTTTCTGTCATCCATGTGAGCATATAGCTCATGGGTATGCAGGCGGCGCACATCGCAAGTATGCCCGCATAGGGAAATCCGGGATAGTC
>NZ_CAMHRZ010000196.1 GCF_946187255.1 uncultured Ruminococcus sp. | reverse complement strand
CGCGATAGCCGAGAAACAGTCAAAGGGCTTTGGCAGGGAGATAATACCAAATGAAGAAGTGCTGGTAACGGTGGGTTCTACTGAGGCGATGATAAGCACCATGATGGCAGTTCTCGATCCCGGAGACAAGGTGATAATATTCTCGCCCTACTACAACAGCTACGCGCTGAATGCAGCGATAGTCGGTGCAGAGCCCATATTCGTATCACTGAAAGGCAAGGATTTCACCTTCGATGAGAATGAACTTGAAGAAGCATTCAAACAGGGTGCAAAGGCGCTGATACTCTGTAACCCCTCCAATCCCTGCGGAAAGGTCTTCACAAAAAACGAACTTGAAATTATAGCAAACCTCGCAAAGAAATACGACGCTTATGTTTTCACCGATGAGGTATACGAGCATATCATCTTCGGTGACAACAGGCATATAAGTCTCGCTTCGCTGCCGGGTATGTTTGAAAGAACAGTCACCTGTACCTCCCTGTCAAAGACATATTCGGTAACGGGCTGGAGACTGGGATATGTCACCGCACCCTTTGAGATACTTGAACAGATACGCAAGTTCCACGATGTATTCACCGTGTGTGCGCCCACACCGCTGCAATATGCGGCGGTCAATGCACTGCGATTCGGTGATGAGTATTATGCGGAACTTAAAAAGGTATATACCGCGAAAAAGGAACGCTTCATAAAGGCGCTGGATGATCTGGATATAGCACACAACGAGCCGAAAGGAACGTATTTCGTGCTGACGGACATATCAAAATACGGCTACAAGAGCGATCTTGAATTTGCAAAACTGCTGGTAAAGGATTACGGCATAGCGGGTGTTCCCGGCTCCTGTTTCTTTGCCGAAAATGAAAACAGATATATACGCTTCCACTTTGCCAAGAACGACGATACCCTCGACGAAGTGGCAAGGCGGTTTGAAAGGCTCGAAAACGACAGGATACACGGACGTATCCCGCCGGAGCAGAAAGGATAGGATATCATGGCTTCGATAGAATTCAAAAACGTGGATTTCAGATACAATAACAACAAGGACGAAAACATACTACACAATGTGAGCTTCAAGATAAAAGAGGGCGAGTTCGTTTCCATAATAGGCGGCAGCGGCTGCGGCAAGAGCACTACCCTCAGCCTGCTTTCGGGGCTCAATCATGCCAGCGGCGGAGATGTCACCATAGACGGCAAGCCCGTCACGGGTCCCGGAAAGGACAGGGGCGTTGTGTTCCAGCACTACGCGCTGTTTCCCTGGATGAGGGCAAAGCGCAATGTGGAATTCGGCATAAAGCAGGTGCTGAAAGCCGACAAGAAGACCATATCCGAAAAGGCAGAAAAGTACCTGGAACTTGTTGGTCTGGGAGGCAAGGGCGATCTGTTCCCGCATCAGCTTTCAGGCGGTATGCAGCAGCGTGTGGCGATAGCAAGGCTTCTCGCAATGGAGCCTGATATACTGCTGATGGATGAGCCCTTCGGCGCGATAGATGCAAAGAACCGTGTTGCATTGCAGGAGCTTCTGCTGGAACTGCTGGAAAAAGAGGAAAAGAAAAGATCGGTGGTATTTGTTACTCACGATATCGATGAAGCGATACTGCTTTCTGACAGGATACTCTTCATGAGAGATCATGAGATATACCGCGACCTGAAAGTGCCCTTTGAACGTCCCCGTAGCCGCGAGGAGATAACGGTATCCAACGAGTATCACGAGTTCAGACGCGAGCTGTTCGACTTATTCTACGACAATGATATCCATCAGCAGGAAAAGGCGGACGAAAAACAGACAGCGAAGGTCGGCAGGTTCAGTATAGGCAGTGCAGTGGGAGCTGTCGGATGATGAAGAAGTTCCTCAAAAAGTCATATATCATATTACCTCACATTCTGCTGGCGGCGGTGCTTGCGAGCACCGCCCTGCAGGCAGAATTCCCCAAAGATACCACAGGCTTTACGGTGCTTTCGGTGCTGCTGGCAGCTGTTGAAGCCGCCCTTATCATAAGGCGGAAAAAGTGGTCGGCATACGGAATAACGGCTATCGTTTACGGGCTGATACTGATATGGTCGCTGTATCCTGTGATAAACGGCAGGGAGAGTTTCCTCTTTCCGCCCCCGCAGAGGATATCCGCCATATTTGTGCTGGATATACTTGTGATACTTAAATCGATAGTATCATCCCTTTGGCTGCTGCTTTTGTCTTTCGTTATCGCTCTGATACTGGGCATCGGTCTCGGTATGATCTGCGGAAAAGTAAAGCGGCTGCAAAATGTGGTCATGCCCATAGCAAGAGTGCTTTCCCCTGTGCCTGCACTGATATATGCGCCCTATGTGGTGGCTGTGATGCCGAATTTCACGCTGGCGGCATTATTCATCATCACCAGCGGATTGTTTTACCCGATACTTATAAACGTGATAGTGACCTTACAGCACTTTGACCCAAAGCTGAGGGATGCTTCGGATGTGATGGGGCTGGGGCTCAAAAGCACGATAGTGAATATCTACCTGCCCTACTGTATGCCCTCACTGTTCAATACGCTGGCTATGCAGATATCCAACGCTTTTCTGCTGCTCATCGGTGCGGAACTTATGGGCATGGACAGCGGGCTCGGGTGGTATGTGAAATACAATTCGGATTTTTCGGACTATGTCCGTGTTATCGCGGGTTTTATCGTGATAGGCATGATAATTGCCGTTGTAAATACAGGTCTGCAAAAGCTGAGAGCAAAGATACTGCTCTGGCAGAGTGCGGAACAATAAGATATGTTAATTTGAGCTCACAGGCTCTTTTGTTTTGAAAGGAATGAAGTAAAATGAGAAGAAAAAATGTGATAAGGTATATTTCCGCAGCTGCGGCACTGGTGGTGCTGTTCACCTCCTGCGGTCAGTCAGCAAAGGCGGGAGAGACCCATGAGACTACCGAGGACGGACTTACAAAGGTCAGCATAGTTGCGGGCACAGCAGGCGGTGCGAGCATACTTCCCGTTGTGGCGGCTTACGGTGAGTTCGACAAGGAGTACGGTATCGATTTTCAATTGCAGACCATCGACACCGCCGCTGACACCCTTGCGGCTACAGAATCGGGCAAGGTGGAGATAGCGGGATACAGTTCGGCGGCACCGCTTTCCTATATAGCAGACGGTCACGACCTGCGCATCATCGGCGGACTTATGCTGGACTATGAGACGATAATCACGACCCCCGAAAATCAGGATCTGTGGAAGGGCGATATCACACAGGTGATCGAGGGCAAGACCATCGGCGTTAACCGCACGAACAGCGGTGATATCGCGCTGAGAGGCTGGTTGGTAGATCAGGGTGTTGACCTTTCAAAGGTGACCTACAAGGAGCTGGACAGCCCTGCAACAGTTGTTGAGGCGGTAAAGAAAGGTACGGTGGACGCGGGTATAATCAACGGCGGCTACTATCGTCCCGCGGAGGAACAGGGGCTTGTGAATGTACGTTTCATAAAGGAGATAATAGGCAATGATTTCATCTGCTGCCGTCAGATAGTCAGCCCCGAAAACGCAGAGAACAACCATGATCTCTATGTTAAGGTGGAAAAAGCGCTCATCAAGGCGTATGCCCTTTATCAGACAGACCACGAAAAGACCCTTGAACTGGCAAAGAACTATATCGTTACCGATCCGGAAGAACTGAACTTCATACTCTATGAGTGCGGCGACCTCTACCTCAGTCCCGACCCCAATATACAGGGCATATACGATTACTACGAGGGCATGAAGGCTTCGGGTTATATCGACTCAAACAGCGATGTGGATATCACACAGTATGTTGATACTTCCATATACAAGGAAGCACTTGAAGCGCTGGTAAAGGAAGAGCCCGACAACGAGCAGTACAAGAGACTGCAGTCGGAATTCAAGGAAACTGCCACAAAGGCATAAAGTACGGTGAGTTATTTGAGCGGCAAAAAAATCAAGATAAATTTCTTCTTAGTACATATTCTCTTTTTGGCACTGCTGGGGACGATACTTTTCGTCCCCGACAGAGTCGAAGTACCGAGCCATATCCCTTTCATAGCGGTAACTGCGGTCGCAGAACTTGTGATAATTGCACTGCACAAAAAGGAGAACATAAGGGATATCGGCTGTGTGGTATTCATATTTTTTGAGGTGTGGGAACTGGTCACTTCTAAACTTGTAAGGGAGAGCAACTACCTTATCCCCTCACCGGAGAATGTGCTGGATATATATATCACCGACCGTCAGCTGATATTGCAGAATATCATGACTTCAACGGGATTTCTAGCGGCAGGATTTATCACTGCAGTGCTGGCAGGGCTTCTGCTGGGCGTGATAGTCGGCTGGTACAAAAGCCTGCGGGAGATATTCATGCCGATAGTAAAGGTGATAACACCTATACCTCCGCTGATATACTCAGCTTATCTGGTGGCACTGCTGCCCACATTCCGCGATGCTTCGGTGGCTATAATATTTCTGGGAGTATTCTGGGGAATGTTCCTCAGCGTGATATTCACGGTAAGCTCCATCGATCAGAAACTGCTGGATTCGGTATCTGTGCTGAATCTTTCTCAGATATCCATATTCCTGCATATACTTCTGCCCTACAGCCTGCCAAGCGTGCTGGCAAGGCTCAGCAACTCCATATCGGTGGCATTCATGGTGCTTATCTCGGCTGAGATGCTTGGCGGTAGTTCGGGTATGGGATGGTATATAAAATACTCCACCATATACGGTGAATACGACAAGACCATCAGCGGGATAATACTGATAGCGGTATATGTCACACTGCTGAACGTGATCATAAACAGGCTGAAAAAGGTGCTTGTTCCTTGGGATATCTCAGCAGCGGAGCAGTAAAAACAGATAGCATCTTTCCAATTATTATAGAATAACGGGTACGACCATCTCCCAATATCGTACCCGTTATAATTTTGAAAATAAAGGAAGATTTAAAAATGAGCATTAAAGCAGAACATAACAAGCTGCGTAAATATATTTCGGCGATATTTGAAAGCATCGGGCTTTCGCGGGAATATGCCGATATAATAGCCGACAATCTCGTTACGGCGGAGATGAGAGGTATCCGTTCTCACGGGCTGGTACAGGTGAAGAATTATGTTGACCTCTATAACAAGGGGACCTACAACAAAGCGCCCAAAGTCCGCATTATAAAAGAAGATGCAGCCACTGCACTGATAGATGCCGATCGCGGTGCGGGCGCACCTATCGGGAAATATGCTGTGGATAAGGCGATAGAAAAGGCAAAGGCTGTGGGCATATCCGCTGTTTCGGTTAGGGACGCGACACACTTCGGGATGGCTGCGTACTATGCTGCGGAAGCCGCAGAAAAGGGCTGCATCGGTTTTGCTTTCACGAACACTCCGCCCCTTGTGGCACCCTATAACGGATGTAAAAAAGAGATGGGCACCAACCCGATATGTGCGGCATTCCCGTCGTCATCGGGCAGACCGCTGATATTCGATGCAGCCACCAGTGAAACAGCCTTCAACAAACTGTTCTTTGCAAGAAAAGAAGGTTTGAGCATACCTTTCGGATGGGCTGTTGACGGCAGCGGCAGACCTACCACAGACCCTGCGGAAGCCATAGACAACGGAGCGCTTCTGCCATACGGCGGCTATAAAGGCTACGGACTAGCATTTGTCATCGAACTGCTGACAGGCATACTCAGCGCAAGTGTAATAAACGATGACGGCGAAACGTTCCCGACAAAGCAGGACACAATAGGTTTTTTCTTCATAGTTATAGATATTTCAAGATTTATAGATACAGCGCTGTTCGCAAAAGCCGCAGACAGTTTTGCAGAACGCTTGCTGTCATCTGCAAAGGCAGGCGATGAGCGGATATACCTACCGGGTGAAAAGGAGTATCTGAACTACGATGATGCTGTGCAAAACGGCGTTGAGATATACTCCAGAACAGCAGCCGAACTGCGCATTCTCGGGGATGACTTAGGACTTGATATGGGCTTTGATGAGATACTGGTATGAGGATATAATATGATCTGTGTAAGATAATCAGGACAGCCGTGATATAGTACAGTTAAAAACTAAGCCGTTAATATCTTTTATGATCCCCACTTACACACCACACACCGTTTACTGCACCAATGCCTCAGGAAGCCTTATATAGGCTCTGTTCCCAAGCTTGCAGCGGTTGGATTTGCAGTCCATTTATTCGGATAGCATAGTAAATGTTCTGTGATGTGATAAAGGAATGACCATATTGATAAACTACCAGCATCACCTGTTATCCTGCCCTCCAACTATATCGCCCCGAAGCACAGCAAATGCTTCGGGGCGATATTTCA
>NZ_CAMHRZ010000195.1 GCF_946187255.1 uncultured Ruminococcus sp. | reverse complement strand
ATATATCGAACTTTTACTCGTTCTCAAAGTGCAATTTCTAATGTCGTTTACTATAGCTGTCAAAAAAGCGGCATGACAGTAACTTCTTGCCATGCCGTATCATATATCAGAACCAGAGCCCGTAACCCGTCATGCCGACGGACGCATTAACTCTTCTGGAGTAGATGCGCACATTATCGGAGCTTTTCGCACTGCTTATAGCTTTGAGAAGGTCGGAGTTCTCGGTGGGTCTGTTGGATGGCAGAGCGTTTTTAACGGCTTCTGCCGCCGAAACTGCGATGACCTCATACTTCTCGGTATTTTTCCCGCCGAAAGCGGACACGCTGTTTTTGCTGCTGTTTGCAGTAAAGCCTTCGGTCAGGCTTATATCGAACTCGAATTCCCTGAAACCGAAGTATTCTCCGCATCCCGTCACCACAGCGGTGGCTTTGCCTGCGGCGATATTGTTGTACATCTTGACCTTGTAGTCCACACCTCTGCGCAGCTTGCAGCCGCCCAGATATACGTTCATATCGGGCTCTATCTTCCTGCCGCTGTACCTGTATACGGGTCTGAGGTCTGAGGTACACTCGCTCATGGGTGCCTTTGTCCTTACAGAAAGCACATCCGAATCGCTCTCTGTGATGCTGTTTCCCGTATCGAGCAGAGTATCTATCCTGTATTCAAACCTGGTGTTGGAGGGTATATCCTCATCGATGAAGCTTGGTGTAGTGACCACTGCCACTTCCTCAAAGTCGGACTGTATATCCAGCTGTCTGCGCTTTACGGAATAGCCGTCCGAACCGCCTCTGCTTATCCATGAGAGCTGAACATGATCGCCGTAAACGCCGTCCGCAGTAAGGTCGGTTATGGGCATTGCCATCACCTGTCCCTTGTAGGTCTCGCCTGCATTCTCGGAGAAGCTGTTTGCATCCACATAGGCGCATCCGCCGTCAGCCGCGTTTATGCCAGCCACTCCGCAGCCGCTGATGGTATTGTCAGTGACCTTTACATCTGTGGAGCCCTCTATCTTTACACCGCTGGCATCGGTGCCTGTGATGGTGTTGTTCTTTATCTCCGCACTGGCACCGCCTTTAACGGCAATGGCGCTCTTTGAGGAGCTCTCTATGGTATTGTTGGTTATCTTGACCACTGCATTCTTGTCGGCGGTGATGCCGCAGGCTGCACTGTTGAGGCAGGTGTTGCCGATGATATTGTTATTTGTGCCGCCCACAACTGCGATGCCGTGATATATGCTGTTCATCAGGCTGTTATCCTTGACGGTCACATCATCGGAGTACTTTATGTTCAGCAGATTGTTCTCATACTTGTCGCCTTCAGCGGTGGTGCCGAAGATATTCGAGCTGAGGATGATCCCGTTGGTATCAGTCATCTGTACCGCACAGCCCGCAGTGGTAATATTGTTCGATTCTATCAGTACGCCTTCCACCTTGTAGTCGTGGTCGGGGAAGGAACTGCTCTGCACCAGCTTGCCGTAAAGGTTCACGCCGAAGGGTTTGGGCGAATCGCCCGTTATCACGGAGACTATATTGTTCCCCCTGATTATCGTATCCGAGAAGTCGTTTATCTTGTCGTATACTCCGCCGTAGCCCGCAACAGGCGCGTTGTAGCCCGAATATTCAAGATAGGTCATGTTCTTGAAATCTATGCCGCTGCCCACGTTGGTCATGGTGTTGTTCTCGATGGTGCAGCAGCGGTAGTTCTCCATTATCATGGCGCTGTCGTAGATATTGTTGAAGGTATTGTCGGTTATCAGAAAGTTGGTGTAATACTCGCCTATCGTTGCCGAATGCGAACCGAGTCCGCGCATCAGGTCATAGAAATTGTTGTTGCGTATTATCACATTGTCGCAGGGAGTATCGTCAAAGGGCGCATAGCCGTCAAAAAGGTTGTCGTTGTTGAGTATATCGAACTGTATGGCTTCCTTGTATTTTGCGCCGTAGTATTCGTGGAAGCTGCATCCCTCAATGGTGACGTTCTTTATGCCGCCAAGTTCCAGTAAATGGCAGTTGTAGTTGTCCTTGAAGTCAACGTTCTTCACCCACAGGTCATGCAGGTGTCCCATCCTTATGGTGGAGAAAGCCTTTACGCTGCCGCCGTAGGTGTTGCCGTCAAGGGTGCCGCCCTCGATGATTATATTGCAGGAACCGTTGAATCCGCCGCCGAGATCGTCGCGGTAGTTCATTATCATGCATCCGCCCGAAAAGTCCTTGCGGAGTGTAGCCCCCTGCATATAGAACCAGGTGTTTGAATGCACCCACAGGCAGCTGCCGATGCTGTATGTGCCCTCGGGAACTATGACCTTCACCTGTACGCTGTCGCTGCTGTGTTCGCCCGCATAGTCAAGGGCTTTCTGTATGGCGGGTGCAGCGTCCTTCTTGCCCGTATCGTCAGCGCCGAAATCCAGCACACTTATGGCAATGGCTGATTCGTATCCGCTGATGCTTGCACCCGTTGCGTTCGCACCGCTGATGCTGCTGTAATCATAGGCGTGTGCTGTCATCAAAAAATGCCCCGACGCAAGCAAGACCGCAGCAAAAAATGCAGCAGTCCACCTGGACAGGGCAGTATAAAATCTTTTTGAGATCACTAAGCCTCTATCCTTTCAGTCTTCTCCGTTACACCGTATCCGCGCTGTTTTTTTATATGTCGTCAGAACGGCGTTAAATATTTACACGGATATATTATACCATTTCCCGCCCTGTTTGTCAAGCACGGACCGATGATCTGTTACAGCATTCGGGGAAGGGCGATTATGCGCACAGCCGCAGGCAGACCCAAGATAACAATAAAGGTAAATCCGAATATATTTTTTTGAATTTTTTCCCCATTTTTTGAACAGCATCAGGGAAAAAAATAAAGCCCGAAAAATAGGGCTTTGAGGGCTCAAAATGAATTTTTTGAATTTTTTCCCGAGGTTGTAGTAGAAAAAATATAAAATTACCATATATTAGGAGATTACTACTACTATTCTCTATATCAGTAATATTTTTTGTATTTGCAGAAACCCGAAAAAAAAGGAAATAATTCAAAAAAACGGCTGAAACCGCGTAATTTCGGGGATATTTATTTGAAAAACCGTTGGGGAAAAAATAGGGAAATAATTCAAAAAATTGTTTAAAGCACTAAAGCGCCTGTCATCGCAGATGACAGTTCCCACCTGTAAATAACGGACTTTTTCATGCACAAGACTTGCACAGGTGTTTTTTTGTCCTGCGGAATTGTCGGCGCAGACGGGATAATGCGGGGAAAACTCGGAATATTGCTGTGAGACTGATAAAATGTTTGAACCAAATATGTACAAAAAGTAAAAAGAGGGTTTTTCTTAAAAGCGCACTTGAAATATGCGAAGATAAATGTTATAATGGTAGTTGTGTAATTATGATAAGACCAGGCTCATTATACTGTTTTTATCTTGCAAAATAAATCGATTGGAGGAAACTGTATGTCTGAAACAAAAAAGTCTCTGGCAGAACTCCAGGCGCTCATCGCTGACAGTGCTGCGAGAACAAGGCTGACATATCTGTTTGATGAAGGAAAATTTACCGAGCTTGACGCTTTTGCGGGTGAAACTGCCGGCGTTATCACCGCATTTGGCTATGCCGACGGCGAGCCTGTTTATGCTTTCTCTCAGGACGTTACCGTAAAGAGCGGTGCGCTGACAGAAGCAGGCGCTCACAAGATCGCAAAGATCTACGATCTGGCTGCCAAGACCGGTACCCCCGTTGTAGGTA
The DNA here is from genome assembly GCF_946187255.1 of uncultured Ruminococcus sp. Lineage (GTDB taxonomy): Bacteria > Bacillota > Clostridia > Oscillospirales > Ruminococcaceae > Hominimerdicola. The sequence goes on along the minus strand of NZ_CAMHRZ010000195.1, from coordinate 2,609 downwards.
TCTATGACTCCTACGGCGCTGATGTGAATGACAGCGCTGCTGCGCTGAAGGCTTACGGCGAACTTATGCTGTGGACTTCCAATATCTCGGGCGTTGTACCCCAGATAGCAGTTGTAGCGGGCGTATGCTCCGGTACTGCGGCACTGCTTGCAGAAGCTGCTGATTTTGTGGTAATGGCAAAGGATGCGAGCCTGTATGCAGCTCCCAATGCTAACAGCAAGGGTTCTGCCGAGAATGCTGCTGCCAACGGTACTGTATGCGCAGTATGCGATGATGATAAGGCGGCTGTCGAGAAGGCAAGGGCTATCATGCTGAAAATGCCCTCCAATAACCTTTCTCCCGTGCCTGTATATGAGTACGAAGAGCCCGCAGCTGCTGCTGGCAGCGATATCGAGAGCCTGACAAAGGCTGTATTCGATGCTGACAGCGTTATCGAGCTGAGTGAGGGCTTCGGCGGTGCGGCTTATACCGCACTTGCTACAGTAAACGGCGAGACTGTAGGCGTTGCTGCTACAAATAAGTCCAAGGATAAGCTGACTGCCGACGACTGTGCAAAGCTGGCAAGATTTGTCCGCACCTGCGATGCATTCGCAGTACCCGTTGTTACCTTTATCGATACCGACGGCTTTGCAGGCAATGATGATACAGAAGCTGCGGGCGCTGTACGCAGCATGAGCAAGCTGGCTCACGCTTACGCTGAGGCAACTACCGTAAAGGTATCCGTAGTGACAGGCAAGGCTTACGGTGCAGCTTACATAGCACTGGCAGGCAGAGGCGCAAATGCCGATGTGGTATACGCTCTCCCCGAGGCTGTTATATCCGCGCTTGATCCTGTTACCGCTGTTGAGTTCATGGAGCATGACAAGCTGGCAGGCGCTGCCGATCTGGCAGCTGCAAGAAATACGCTGGCAGACGAGTTCGCAAAGACCCAGGCAAGTGCCGCAAACGCTGCCGTTAACGGTCTGGTGGACGGTATAGTCAATGCTTCTCAGCTGAGGACTGCTGTATGCGATGCACTGGCTATGATGTCAGGCAAGAGGATCTCCAGACTGCCCAAGAAGCACAGCAATATACAGCTTTAATATGTAAATTATTGTAAAGGACGGTATAGTTATGAAAAGATATAATATCACTGTTAACGGTAAGGCTTATGACGTAGCTGTCGAGGAGGTCGGCGGAGATGCTTCCGCACCCGTGACCGCTGCTCCCGCTGCTGCACCCGCTGCTGCACCTGCACCCGCACCCGCTGCTGCTCCCGCAGCAAACGTTGAAGGCACAAAGGTAACTGCTCCTATGCCCGGTACCGTACTGGATATCAAGGTAGCAGTGGGCGACACTGTATCTCAGGGTCAGGCTATCGTTGTTCTCGAAGCTATGAAGATGGAGAACGACATCAACGCTCCCGTTGCAGGCAAGGTGCTGAGCATCACTGCTTCCAAGGGCTCTCAGGTCGATACAGGTGCAGTTCTGGCTGTAATCGGCTGATGACATCACACTGAAAGGATCGATATAAAATGGCTAAGCTAAAAATAACCGAGACAGTTCTCCGTGACGCGCATCAGTCTCTGCTGGCTACGAGAATGTCTATGGACGATATGAAGCCTATCCTCTCCACAATGGACAAGATCGGTTTCTATTCCGCCGAATGCTGGGGCGGTGCAACATTTGACTCCTGCATACGTTTCCTTAACGAGGATCCCTGGGAGAGACTCAGGACACTGCGTAAGGAGATGCCCAATACCAAGCTCCAGATGCTGTTCAGAGGACAGAATATGCTGGGCTACCGTCACTACGCTGACGACCTGGTGGAGTACTTCGTACAGAAGTCCATCGCTAACGGTATCGATATCATAAGGATATTCGACGCACTCAACGATATAAGAAACCTCCAGACAGCTATCAAGGCTGCCAATAAGGAGAAGGGTCACGCACAGGTGGCGATCTCCTATACTCTCGGTGAGGTATTCACTCATCAGTACTATATGGACTATGCAAAGCGCATACAGGAGGCAGGCGCTGATTCTATCTGCATCAAGGATATGGCTGCGCTGCTGACTCCCTATGAGGCTGAGACACTGGTAAGAGATATCAAGTCTGTTGTCGATATCCCCGTACAGCTTCATACCCACTACACCTCGGGTCTGGCTTCCATGTGTATCCTGAAGGCTGTTGAGGCAGGCGTTGACGCAGTTGATACTGCTATGTCGCCTCTGGCACTGGGTACTTCCCACGCTCCAACCGAGTCTATCGTGGCTACTTTCCAGGGCACAGAGTATGATACAGGCCTTGACCTTGTAAAGCTCAATGAGGTAAGAGACTACTTCATGGGTCTGAGAAAGAAGTACATCGACAATGGTCTGCTGGATCCTTCGATGCTGGCAACAAATACCAACGCACTGCTTTATCAGGTCCCCGGCGGAATGCTCTCCAACCTGCTCAGCCAGCTGAAACAGGCAGGCAAGGCAGATCAGCTTGAGGACGTTCTGAAGGAAGTTCCCAAGGTTCGTAAGGACTCCGGCTTCCCGCCGCTGGTAACACCTACTTCCCAGATCGTCGGCACACAGGCTGTGTTCAACGTTATCATGGGCGAGAGATACAAGACCGTTACC
>NZ_CAMHRZ010000194.1 GCF_946187255.1 uncultured Ruminococcus sp. | reverse complement strand
CAAGCCTGCTGGCGCGAGGCTTGACCGCGCGCTTTGGTTCGCGGCTGGCTTTGTTGTTAGCGCTAGTTTGTTTCCGCGTTCCCTTGTTTCAGCACAGCAAACTTTCCGCCCATGCCAACAATTATGAATTATGAATTATGAATTATGAATTGTAAAACATCGCTCGTTTGCTTCCGCGCCATATCATTGACATTCCCCTTATTTTTGTGCTATAATATAGGTTGACACTTATCCACTAACAATACGGAGGATCCCTATGAGCCTTAAACTAAAACTCAGACAAGCAGTCAAAATGCTCCTGCAAAATGTAGTCCTGCCCTCAGCTTATTTCTTGCTCTCAAAAGGTAAAGTCCAAAAAGGTCTCGTCATCTTCGCAGATGCCCACCATAACTCCTGCCCTTTCAGTATGCGCATTATGCGGAAAAAAGTCGCCGCATTGAACGGCGTTAAAGTCAAGGAGTTCTACCTCGATTTTGCTAAATGCTCAAACGCTCAGCTTATCCGCTTCCTCACGGATTTCATGATAGCTTACAGCAAAGCCGAATATGTCTTTATATGCGATACTTTCCTGCCCGTTTCCGCCTGCCGCAAGCGTAAGGAGACTTTCGTCACTCAGCTGTGGCACTCCTGCGGTCTGCTGAAAAAGGCGGGCTACGATTCCGAAGACTGCGTGCCCAAATACTACAAAGGTGAGGTCTTCGGCAACTACGATCTGTGGACGGTAAGCGCCCCCTGTGTTGAGCCGATAATGGCGTCATCATGCAGGCAAAAGCCCGAAAACGTCCGCGCCCTGGGTGTCAGCCGCACGGATATATACTACAGTGAAAAGTACCGTGAGGTCTGCCGTGAAAAGTTTTTCAAGGCGCACCCCGAAGCTATGGGCAGACAGATAGTCCTCTGGGCGCCCACATTCCGCGGCAATGCCGCCGAACCCTATGTGGTGGGCGGCGAGGAGATCGAGCGGGTGTGCAAAAAACAGGGCAGGTACCTCATCAAAAAGCTGCACCCCCATATGCAGCCCGATGACGGATTCCCCTCCGAGAGCCTTTTCGCGGTGGCAGATATACTCGTCACAGATTATTCCAGCATAGTCTTCGACTGGATGCTTTTCCGCAAGCCTTTTGTATTCTTCGCCCCCGACTTGAAGCAGTTCGATGCGGAGAGGGGCTTCTATGTGGATTACTGCTCCTTCCCCACCACCGTTGCGCAGACAGAGGATGAACTGGGCGAAGCTATCGATAACGAGCTGACCCACCGTTCCGCCGCCGACCTTGAAAGGTGCATAGCCCTGCACCTGTCCGCCTGTGACGGACACTCAACCGACAGGATAATAAAAGAAGTTTTCCGCAAAGGGAGGGCTAAGTAATGAAGCTGTCGGTATTGCTGATAACCGGCAGCTCCGACAGAGTTGCGCTGGATACGGTAGAGAGCATAATATCTCGTGCGGAGGAGCTTGTAAAGGACACATTCCTTATCATAGCGGGGGATTTTACCGAGGACGACCGCAAAAAGCTGTACCTTGAACGGGCGGCGGGCTTCGGAATGACGGCTTTTATCAACATCGGCGGCAAAAGCGACACCGACCTGCTGAATACCTTTGTAAAACACGCAAATGCGGAATACTGCACCGTTATGCGGGCGGGGAGCAAGTGCTCTCCCGCTTATTTTGCGAAGCTGACAGCAGCGCTGGATGAATACAGCGATATCAACATCGCCTGCGGACGGATAACGGGCGGTAATGAGGACTGTTTCATGCCCGCAGCAGCGGCGGGTATCATTCAGCTTGAAAAGAAGTTCGATACTTTCCCCGCCACATTTGAGGGCGTTATCGTGAGGACTTCCTTTGCGGCGGCACACCCCTTTGAAGCGGAAGCGGGCGGGTATACCGAGCTGAAATGCCTGCTTGCCATGCTGAGTGAGAGCGGCAGATTTTTCTATGACAGCAGCCTGACGGTGAGGACGGCGGAGGAAAGGGACAGCGAACCTGCGATAGACGATCATATATCGCTGTATGAGAACTGCCTGCTGCCACTGACGGAGAAGTGCAAAGGGCGCGACGGCAGACTTCCCATGTTCATGCAGCATTTTTACACTAAGAAAGCCCTGATATGCGCAAGGCAGGGGCAGAATACTGAATATATCCCCGATGAGGACAGAAAGCATCTTCTTGACACCATGAAAAAGCTGCTCAAACACATTGAGGACAAGGTGCTGTGCGATGTTTACGGCATATTCGCAAAGGCGGGGGGCATCACCCTTGATGAAAAGCTGATCCTGCTGGGGATCAAGCACGGGCGTGAGGACTTCCTGCCCGATATAAGCTACAACAATGAAAGGCTCTACGCGGTGCAGAGGGATATCGTCCTTTTTGACAGCTCACGGTTCAGCATAGATATATGCGGGCTGAATGCGGAAAAGGGCAGTGTGGTTATAGACGGCTGTTTTCAGCGGATATTCAGCGAGCGCCGCACAAAGATAGTTGCGGTGTACGGCGGGCAGGAATACACTCCCGAATATGACGGCAAGGGCGAGCCGCAGATATTCTTCGGCAAAAAGCGGGAGACAAGCCGCACATTCCGCCTTGTACTGCCCGTATCGCAGGAGAGGGCAGAGCTGGGATTTTATATACTATTTAAAGGGTGCAGATATGAACTGAGAGCGTCATATTCCGCAAGGGGCGCAAGACTTATCGAGGGCGAGAATTTTTACCCTGTGGGCAGCGGCATATTCGCCGTTATCGAGGGCGGCAGGCTGACCACTGCACCGATGGACGAAAAGGAACAGCGTTGGCGGCGGGCTGATATGCTCAAAGGCACTTCTATGTGGGAAATGTCCTTCGGTATGCGCACGGCGTACAAACTCTCATACTCCTGGTTCGCAAAGAGGAATATCTGGCTTTTTGCCGATGATACCGAAGCAGGCGGCGGTGCGGCGGAGGATATGTTCCGCTATGCCATGACACGCCATGACGAGCTTTACTGCTATTACCTCACGGACAAAAACAGCCCTGCCGCCGAAAGGCTTTCTGCGGACGGCTACAAGCCGCTGTACAGGGGAACGCTCCTCCACAGGCTGATATACCTCAATGCGCAGGTGTATATCACCACACAAACGGGCGTGAATGACACGAACCTCCCCGACGGACTCAGTGAGGACTTCGCCCCCGACCGCGTCAGCAGGCGCAGGGTGGTGTTCCTGCAAAGCACCCCCGAGGACAAGCCCGACCCCGTGAAAAATGCCCGCCTTTACGACAACGTGCGGCTTTATTTCTGCGGCACAGCGGAGTATATGCAGGAGCTTGAAAAGCCGTGTTACGGCTACAAGGGCACCGAAGTTCTACAGCTAACGGGGCTGACCGGCTATGACGACATAAAAGACACCTCCGACGGCGAAAAGCTGATGGTGCTGTTTTCTAGGTACATCCCGCAGGAGGGCGGCGTGTTCGCGGAGTCGGAGGTCTGCGGGTGCTTAAAGTCTCTGCTTGAAAACGAGGGACTGAAAACGGCACTTGCGGACAGCGGCTATACCCTCACCATAGCCATTGAGGGCGTGACCGCCGATGAAGCGTCGGCTCTCCCCGAAACGGAGAACGTGACTGTACTCAACTGCGGCTATGACACGGACGAGCTTAAAAGCCGCGCATCGCTGATTGTCACAAACGACAGTAATGAGCGGGCGGCGGGCATAATGCGCAAGCCGCTGATATGGTTCGGCTGTGAGGGCGGCACTTACGGTGAAACAGCCGACACTCCCGAAACTCTGGCGGAAATGATGTGTAAGTACATTGCGGAGGGCATGACACTGAGCGAGGAACAGTCCAAAAAAGCGGACGAACAGTTCGGCAAGGCACCGCTGGGGACAAAGCGGGAGATATACAACAGGATAATAACCTATCTCTACGAAAACGGCGAGATAGACGGCTACGAAGATTTTGAGGTGGCAGACGGATATGAAGATGAAGAATAGTATGCTGGCGGCGGCACTGGCGGCAGTTTTCCTGCTGGGTGGCTGCGGCGCGGGAAGTACGGATGAAAGCACAGGGGACAGCGCCCCTGTAACGGAAGCAAAGACCGATATAACGGCGGAACAGCTTTTTGAGGGCATAGATGAAGAAAAGCTGGACGGCAGGCTGTTCACGGGGGACGAGAAATTTGATAAGAACCTGGCGAAACTGTATAACACAGATGCAGAAAATATTGTAAGCGGCGGGATGCTGTACAATACCGAGGGCATATATGCGGATGAGATCTCTGCTATAAAGTTCCGTGATGGCACGGACGGCGCAGCGCTGATGCAGGCGCGTCTTGACAGCCGCACCGCGACTTTCAGGGACTATCGTCCGGAGGAGCTGGATAAACTCAGTAAAGCGAAGATAATCAGTGCAGGCGGGTATGATGTGCTGATCATATCGGATAATGCGGAGCACATAGCGGACGTTTTACTTCAAAATTCATAATTGTTGGCAGGGGCGGAAGAAAGCAGTTCTTAGGACAGAATGCCAAGGAGAAGAGCTTTGGGAGTTATGTGCGCTTGTTTGCCGCCGCGAATGTTGCCCCCTTATTCTGCTTTATGCGCTCGTTTGCTTCCGCGCACCGTCTTCCGCCATCTCGCCGCAATTATGAACAAAATTTTAGCAGATATGTCAATTGAAATATACGCTGAATGTGGTATAATAAAAGTGCTCCCGAATGTCTTCACGGGATGATCGATACGCTATTTCGGAGGTAATCACTATGTCTATGATCCTTGTTACCGGCGGCGCAGGCTTTATCGGCAGCCATACCGTCGTTGAACTCCTCAACGCTGACCATGATGTCGTTATCATGGATAATTTCTCAAACTCCAAGCCCGAAGCCCTCAACAGGATCCGCAGGATCACAGGTAAGGAATTCGGCTTCTATGAAACAGATATGCTCGACCCCGATGCTGTCGCAAGAATTTTTGAGGAAAATAAGATCGATGCCGTTATCCACTTCGCAGGACTCAAAGCTGTGGGCGAAAGCGTTGAAAAGCCCGTTGAGTACTATCATAATAATATCACCGGTACTCTCATCCTCATCGATGCTATGCGCAAGGCAGGCTGCAAGAAGATCGTCTTCTCCTCTTCGGCTACCGTTTACGGTCCCGTGAACAAAGCACCCTATACTGAGGATATGCCCACTTCTGCCACAAACCCCTACGGCTATACTAAGGTGATGATCGAGCAGATACTCCGCGATGTCTGCGTTGCTGACCCCGAATGGTCGGTATCCCTGCTGAGGTACTTCAACCCCATCGGTGCCCATGAAAGCGGACTTATCGGTGAAGACCCCAACGGCATCCCCAACAACCTGCTGCCTTATATATGTCAGGTGGCTGTGGGCAAGCTGGAAAGACTTGGTATCTTCGGCGACGACTACGACACCCCCGACGGCACGGGCGTGCGCGATTACATCCACGTTGTCGATCTCGCTAAGGGTCATCTGTGTGCTCTTGATTACGTTATGGAGCACAAGGGCTGTGATGCGGTAAATCTGGGCACAGGCAAGGGTTCCTCGGTATACGATGTGCTCCACAGCTTTGAAAAAGCCTGCGGCAAGGAACTTCCTTATAAAGTAATGCCCAGGCGTGCGGGCGATATCGCCACCTGTTATGCTGATCCCACGAAGGCTAAAAAGGTATTCGGCTGGGAAGCCAAGCTGACCCTGGACGAAATGACCGCCAGCAGCTGGAACTTCATCAAAAACAACCCCAACGGACTGTGATAAACTCTCCGCAGGGCTGACAGAATTATCCAAGCCGCAGTACTTCCGACAAACGAGGTACTGCGGCTTTTGTTGACAGTGATGCTGTTTGATGTTATAATTCTATAAAAAAGGGGGCGACGGCGGGCATGGATGAACTGATCGTGAGTTTGGCGGCTGCGGGGTTCGGTATAGCATTTATGGCTTTCATTTTTATAAAGAGCCATAGCGACGATAAAAAGCAGAAGGCAGTCATGACGGAGATATTCCGCAGGTACGGGGTCAAAGCCGATGCAAGGCTTATCAGTTCCAAAGAGAACCGCAGCTACGGGAAACACGGGATATTTTGGAAATATAACTATGTTATCGAGCTGACTTATAATAGTATCAAGGGCGGGGAGATCACCTGCACCTATACCCTTGCGACGAATGACCCGAAGAGCAAGGGGTATACCGACACGATACCTGTGATATATATACCTGCGTATATGGACTATTATATGGAACTGATAAGCCGTAAGGAGCTTTTCGAGTCGATAGGGCATGAGGTGACGTTGGGGAATGACTGTCGGTTTGTGATAATTCATAATTCATAATTCATAATGCTATTATAAATGGGGGCATAGCCCCCAAGCCCCCGCGCTTCGGCTGCGCTCCCGACAAAATTGGAAAATTTTGCTTGCTTCGC
>NZ_CAMHRZ010000193.1 GCF_946187255.1 uncultured Ruminococcus sp. | reverse complement strand
CATACAGAGGAGAGATAGTACTAACGATCGGGTGCTTTGTTGCGGCGCTGTTTAACGCTGTGGCAGTGTGGCTGTTAAATCCCTTGCATGACGCAATGACGGAGGAACTGGAAGAGCGGCAGGAGAAACCGCAAAAAAATAATATCGTGGTGCTGTTCCCGGCACGAGCATTATATGACATCAACGCATATGAAGAGAATAGAGAAAGAACGGAGGCAGATTGATGAACACAGAAAAAGAAAAATCCGCTGTCGGAGCGGCAACTCCGGCAACGGAAAGTGATAATAACACTACTGTAAGTATAGCTTATTCTGACGAAAATGTCAACGGCTACAGTTACGAAAACATGACAGCGATCCTTAACAGCCTGACCGATACGCTCAGGCTGACCCGGGAGGGCAGGGACATAGTGAGCATTGTGCCGCTTACTGTACCGGTTGATGATAAGTATGTCAAGGACATAGCCCGCATTACATATCGCAGCGGCAGGACAAAGGATATTGATATCGGCTGTGACAGCGGGATAGCTGCAATATATGATGTTGTGAGAGATCTGTGCTTTTGAGTTAACCCCCTCGAAATCGAGGAGTTTGAAACTGAATACGGAAAATACCTGGAGGGATTAAAGAATGTCAGAAATCATCATCAGCGAGCAGTATAAGGCTGCAATCGAGCTTAACCAGAAGATAATTATTACTGCTCAGGCAGCACAGCAGAATTTGTATGATATGTGTGTCATGCTCAAACAAATGCGTGATGACAAGCTGTATAAAGAGCTTGGATATGCAAACTTTGATGATTATTGTGAAAATGAAATCGGTTTCAGCAGAAGAAATGCAAGAAATTATATTGCAATAATCGAAAAAGTAAATCTGGACGGGAAATCGATTTCCCGTATTGGCATGACAAAACTGTCGCTTTTGGCTAGTCTTTCCGAAAGTCAGCAGGAGGAAATACAGCGGATAGTTGATATTGAGGAGACTTCTGTGCGTGAGCTGAAAGCGGAAATTGCAAGCCTAAAAACGAAAGCAAATGAGGCAAATGAGCTCTCACAGCGTATTGATGACCTGAATGAGAATTGCCGCAGAATTGCAAAACAACGTGATAAGGCAGAAAATAAAATAACCCAGCTTGAAACAGAAATAGAGGAGCTGAAAAACCGTCAGCCGGAGATAACACCCGAAGACAGGGATGCACAGGCTATCATCAGACAGCTTGACCGTCAGCTTTCCGAAGCGGATCAGGAGTATGCCAACAACCTTGAAAGACAGCGTAAGGAATATCAGGAAGAAATCAACAGGCTGAACGAACAGCTTGAAGCACAGGAAAATGAAGTGCGGACAACTGTTGAAACGGTGGAAATTCCCGACATGAAGGAAGTATTCAAGGCTTATTACAAGAACGCTATCGGTGCTTTCAATGCTATTCTGGAATTCATTAATTCCGTATCAGATGACAAGTCGTTCTATATCCAAAAAGCCGATGAATTGGTAAACAAACTTGAAAATTCTCTTGAAAACATGGAGGTATAAAAATGAAACTTTATGAACTTACAAATAATTTTGCAGAGCTGTTCGATAACTTTGAAGCAATCTGCAACTATGAGCCGGAGCAAAACGAGAACGGCGAGTACATAGATGATGACGAGAATATCATTCCTGACCTTGAAGCTTACAAAGTAGAAATGCAGACAGCGTGGTTTGATACGCTGAACAGTATCGAGGAAGAATTTGAGGTAAAAGCAGAAAATATCGCCGCTTACATAAAAGATACCATAGGCGATGCTGAAAAGCTCAAAAAGGAAGAGGAAGCTCTTAAAAAACGCCGCAAAACAAAAGAAAATGTTGCTAAAAAATTTACAGATTATCTGCTTGACAGCATGAAAACAATCAACCGTACCAAAATAGATACCCCGAAGGCAAAACTTAGCATACGGAACAACGCTGAATCGGTGTTTATCGAACATGTGGAGGCATTTGTCGATTACTGTATGGAAACGAATCAAGATGACTATCTTCGTTTCAAGCAGCCTGAAGTGAATAAAACAGCAGTCAAAAAAGCTCTCCAGTCAGGTGAAGCACTTCCCGGTGCAGTACTCAGAAGAACACAGAGTCTGATAATTAAGTGAGGGAGGGCAAAAAGATGTTTGAAAAAGTAACCAGAAAAAAAGCGAAACTGCGTATGGCTCTCACAGGGGTCAGCGGAGCAGGAAAGACACTTTCGGCACTCTACATAGCATACGGTATCACAAATGATTGGGGTAAAATTGCTCTGATCGATACCGAACATGAGCGGGCAAGATTTTACGCCAACCGCAGTGACTTGAATACAGGCGAATTCCTGTATGCTCCGTTTCCTCCTCCGTACAGCCCCGATCACTATAAGCAGTTTGTGGAAGAGGGCGCAAAAGCAGTCGGACCGGACGGTGTAGTCATTATCGACAGCTTCTCTCATGCATGGAACAATGAGGGCGGTGTGCTGGATATTAAAAATAACATTGCATCTCAGCAGAAAGGTAAAAATGACTTCTCTGCATGGGATGAAGCCGGTAAAGTACAGAATAGTCTTGTCAATACAATTCTTGCAGTTGATTGTCATACGATCGTGACCATGCGTTCAAAAATGGATTATGTCATGCAAGAAAATGACAGGGGAAAGATGACTCCTGTTAAGGTAGGATTAGCACCGGTACAGAGGAATGATACAGAATATGAATTCGATATCGTTCTGGATATTGCAAGAAATCATATTGCAACAGCTTCAAAAGATACGACTTTCCTTGACAGATTTGGTAAGGTAATTACTCCCGAACTTGGCAAGCAGCTTGCTGACTGGCTGAATACAGGTGTTGAACCGGTGCGCTGCGAAACCTGCGGAAAAGTGATCATGTCACAGAAAGGAAAAAGAAATGATGGTCAGATTTTTATAAGAAGTGTTGAGGAAATCGTGAAGGCTTCTATGAAACATATGAATAAAAAATTATGTTTCAACTGCTATTCAGCCGAATACAAAGCAAGAAAAGAGGCGGAAAACAATGCCGCTTCGTGAGTATCAGAATGATGTGATCTCAGGTGTAAAGAAAGCGTACAGAGAGGGCAAGCGGTCACCCTGTATTGTCCTCCCGTGCGGAGGCGGCAAGTCTGTGATCGTTGCCGAAATTGCCAAACGAACTACCATGAAAGGCAACCGGGTATTATTTATCGTTCACCGAAAAGAACTCTGTGATCAGATTTTTAAGACTTTCAAAGGCTGGGGCGTTGATATGAAGCTGTGTAAGATCGGCATGGTGCAGACTGTCAGCAGGCAGATACATAAACTCAAACCGCCCTCCCTGATCATCACAGATGAAAACCACCACAGTAAAGCAGCCAGTTACAAAAAAATCTATGAAGCCTTTCCGAGTGCAAGAAGAGTAGGTGTGACGGCAACCCCCGTCCGTCTTGATGGTTCGGGGCTTGCGGATGTCAATGATGAGCTGGTGATCGGGGTTGATGCAAAGTGGCTGATCGATCATCATTATCTTGCACCGTATGATTATTATGCGCCGTCAATGGTTGACCTAACAGATGTGAAAACATCAAGGGGCGATTATGACAGCAAGGGCAGTGAAAAGGTAATGCTGAAAAAAGCCGTTTTCGGTGATGTTATTGAAAATTACCGCAGGCTTGCTGACGGTAAACAAGCAATCTGCTACTGCACTACTATCAATCATTCTCTTGCAATGGAGCAGGCTTTTAACGCAGCAGGTATCGATGCAAGGCACATTGACGGCAGCACCCCGAAAGCAGAACGTGACAGAATCATTAATCTTTTTCGGAATGGACAGATTGATATTCTGTGCAATGTAGACCTGATCTCGGAGGGATTTGATGTGCCTGACTGTGAATGTGCGATTCTGCTCCGTCCTACAAAATCACTGACGCTTTACATACAACAATCTATGCGCTGCATGAGATACAAACCCGGTAAACGGGCTATCATTATTGATCATGTAGGCAATTATGCACGATTCGGTCTGCCGGATGAACCAAGAAAATGGAAGCTTGACACAAAAAAGAAGAAGACACAGAAAAAAGAACAAGATGACCTGAATATCAAAAACTGCCCGGAATGTTTCATGGTTTTCCCTCTTACGGATGAAAACGGAATCAGATATAGTTCCTGTCCGTTCTGTGGATATGAATTCCCAAAGAAGGAAAAATCTGAAATAGAGCAGGCAAAGGCAACGCTTGAAAAAATAGAAGGCTTTGTTCTGGAATATGACAGCCCTGACGATTGTAACAGCTATCAGGAATTGTTAGCTTATGCGGAACGCAAAGGCTACAAAAAAGGCTGGGCATGGCATCAGGCAAAAATGAGAGGGATGATCAGGTGAACTCATGACAGAAGAACACAGAATTATGAATGAAATACGGCTTGTACTGTCACCGTACTGTACAACTTTCAGAGTCAATGTCGGCAAAGGATATACACCTGACGGGAGATACTTTGATACAGGTGTACCGCCCGGATTTTCTGATATTGTCGGAGTACGGCACAGTGATGGAAAAGCTGTCTTCATTGAAGTCAAAACGCAAAAAGGACGCTTGTCCGAAAAACAGAAAAAATTTATTCATGCAATGCGCAAAGCCGGAGCAATAGCAGGTGTATGCCGGTCAGCGGAGGACGCATTGAATCTAATCAAAGGAGATTAATATTATGGCATTTACAACCGATTACACAACAGAAAACAACCTTCTTCCCGAAGGACAGTACGAATGTATCATCAAAAGTGCATATCTTAATGCAACGAACAGTCAGCACCCGACAGAGTATTTCTCAATCTGTCTGATTGTAAGAAACGATGTTGCACAGAGATATCAGAATAAAAATATCTTTCATGCGATCTGGAGAAGAAAGCCTGAAAACCGTACAGATGACGATAACAAAGTTGACGGCTTCAGCTATAAGCAGATCATGAGCCTTGCTCAGGCTGCCGGACTGCCGAAAGGCAAATCGTATGAAACACTGGATGATCTCGGCAAAGACCTTGTCGGAAAATGTATTCTCGTTACGATCGAACATGATACCTATAACAATGAAAAGCGTGAAAAGGTCAAATGGACGAACGAAACGAAATTCAAGGACTGTAAACATGTTTTTGCAGAGAACAACAGCAATCCGACACCGTCAATACAGAACCAGCAGCCTGTTGTAGAGGATATCCTTGACGAAATTACATCGGATGATGATCTGCCGTTCGATTAATGGAGAATGATTATGAATTTGTATCAAAATATTCCCGAAGAAATCAGAAGTCTGCCGCAGTGGGTAGGCTTCTTCAGGGAAGCAGCGAAAAACGGAAAAACTACAAAGAAACCTGTTAATCCGAAAACACTTTACGGAGCTTCTTCTACCAATCCGGAAACATGGGGCACATTTGAACAGGCTTTGTCTTGTATCGGCAAACATTGCAGAGTCGGACAGAGTGAGGGAACGGTGGAAGGCATCGGATTTGTTTTTTCTCCGCCTTACTGTGGTATAGACCTTGATAATGTGATTAACCCTGATACAGGAGAAGTGAATCCGCAGGCTGTTGATATCATTCAGAACATGAACAGCTATACAGAGAGGTCTCCGAGCGGAAAAGGATTTCACATTATTTACAAAGGTGATCCGCATACGGACTGGAAATGCAAACAGGCAGATGTTTTCGGAAGCGGAACGGACCTTGAAATGTATCAGCAAGGCAGGTATTTTACTGTGACCGGTGATTTATGGGATAATAACAATACCATATCTGAACGTGAAAGTATGGCGTGCCTGGTGCAGAAAGCATATATGAAGCCGAAAGAAATAGCCGAACAAAATAAGTCGAAATCACCTCCGGCACTGCTGCCGCTAAATGAAAACGAAATTCTGACAGCTGCACGAAACAGCAGAAACGGAATGCTGTTTTCTGAACTGTATGCTGGCAGTTGGCAGGGCAGATACGGAAGCCAGTCGGAGGCGGATATGGCATTCTGTTCTATGCTGGCTTTTTGGTTTCAGTGCGACTTTGATAAAATGGATGCTGTTTTCCGAAAGTCAGGGCTTATGCGTGATAAGTGGGACAGAAAGCAATCAGGCAGTACATATGGTGCTTTAACACTCAAAAAGGCAATATCCGATTGTACCAGTGTCTATACGCCTTCTGCACCGAATGATGATGATTTTTCTATCTCCATAAAATCTGCAAAACCCCGATATTACAGCTTTGATGATATGGGAAATGCTCAGCGGTTGTATGATATGTTCGGCGATAAGATCAGATATAACTTTAATGACAAACGCTGGATGATCTATGATAAAAACAAATGGGTCTATGATATTACCGGGTATATACAAAAATTGATAGACAAGGCTGTTGAAGCGATGAAACAGGAAGCAAAACAC
>NZ_CAMHRZ010000192.1 GCF_946187255.1 uncultured Ruminococcus sp. | reverse complement strand
ATCGAAGCATACAAGGCTTTCCAGAAGCGCTTTTATGAGATCACGGGGAGCATGGGCAAGGAGCAGTACCTTGTGCCCTACCTTATGTCCTCCCATCCCGGCAGCACCCTCAACGAAGCCATCGAGCTGGCACTTTTCCTGAAGAAAAACAAGATACGCCCCGAACAGGTGCAGGACTTCTACCCCACACCCGGTACGATATCCACCGCCATGTTCTATGCTGAGGTGGATCCTTACACGCTGGAAAAGGTCTATGTCCCGAAGGACCCGAAGAAAAAAGCCATGCAGAGAGCACTGCTACAGTACTTCCGTCCCGAGAACAGGGATATAGTTCTGGAAGCGCTGAAAAAAGCGGGCAGATGGGATCTTATAGGCACAAAGCTGGGATGCCTTGTGGCGGATCACCCAAACAAAAACGCACCGCAAAAAGGCAAGGGCACTGCAAAGAACGGCAGGACATCGGGCAGAAAAGCCCAAACCGACGACCGCAGGAACAAAGGCAGACACCCGCAAACTCCGCAGAACAAAAACGCAAACAAAAACAAGAGAAGCGGCGGGCGCAGCCACTGATCGTCCGCACCCGCAAATAAAGAAGACCGACCCGATATGTGATCCTTCGGGTCGGTCTTTGCTTATAATTCAAAAGATGATTTTTCGGGGAATTTCTTGTTGAATGCTTCCAGCAGCTTTGTCTTTATGTACTCATATTCTTCGGCTTCCGTCGGGTCGCCGTCATTGATGCAAAGCACTTTGTAATCGGATGAAAGCAGTTTGTTCACTATGCCGTTTATCGACTTTGAAGTCAGGTTCGAGAAATAACCGATGTTCTTTGCTGGGTAAAAATCTCCGCTGAACAGCATCCACAGCGTGACCAGCTGTATCGTCACATTTGAGGTCGCACGAAATCTTGATCGCGATGTCTTGTCCATCAGTTCATGCTGTTTTTCCCAAAGGTCTTCAAAGGTGTGTTTGAGGAATGCCCTTGTAACGTGGGGATAGAACATACCGATAAGATAACCGTCGGAATATAGACGCTTGTTGTATTTTGCTTTGGTATTGATCATATACGGGAACCACTTGTCAGGCGCCTTCTTGATGCACTTGCGGATATCAAAGGACTCGTTTATAACCGCGTAGTCATTCAGCAGAGTGTGCCGCCAGTCCAGCCCAAAATTCAGCGTCACCTTCATGGGCATTGCGATGGCGCATTCCTTCGGCAGTCCGTTGTGGAAGAAATCGCTTGGTTTAACGGGGCGGTTGAGGAACACATCATCGTTGAAATAAACAAAATGCTCGCTGAGTTCGGGGATGCGCCACAAATTCAGCTCTATCGGTGTGGAACTGAAAGTGGGCAGATACTCCTTTGGTATAAAGTCCTCGTGGGTTATGAACCGCAGCTTTTCGCTTCTCAAATTCAGCCATTCGGGCTTTTGCCCGCAGGTGACGAAATACACTCGGTGTACCCAAGATGCGTACTTTTCCACCGCACGGAACCAGTAAACAATGGTATCCCAGTTGCGGTACCGTCCCTCTTTGTTATCCTCACTGTAATCCTTATCCGATGTCATTTCGGCATACTTCTGCTTTTTCTTTCTCCACACGGGATCACTGCTGTCCACCCATGTCACTACGAAATCAATGGGATAATCTTCCTTGCCGCGATGGGATATCCTTTGCCAAAGCGACGAAAGCAAGCCCAATATGACCATATATCCAAGACTGAAATGATCCTTGAAAGACCCCTTGAAGACATTCAGTATCCTCATCATCAGTGACATCACGTTCTGTCCCCCTCAGGCGATGACTGCCGCAGCTCGGGCAAAAGGATATTTCCCCAGTGCTTTGAATCCCACTGTATCTCGCCGTCGCTCATCACTCTGAAAGACAGCCCCTGTACCACTTCCGCATCGAATATCCTGCCGTGAGCACCTTTGTTGAAAAAGGTGTATTTTGTGCGGTATCTTCCGGGAGCAAATGAGCCGAGATCAAGGGATACGCATATCTCTCCCTGTTCGTCCTTTTTCCCGCTGTAAAAATCATACAGGAACGAGGTGCCGATGGTCCTTTCATCCTGTGTCCTGAACTCGATCCTCAGGCAAAGATCGGAGACATCCTCTTCGTTTACCCACTTTATCAGTATACGCAGCTGTTCATGGGCATCGAAGATGTTCTTTTCATCCGCAAAGGCGGTATAAGCCGTTTTCAGCTTAGAGGTCCAGCGGTGCTTTTCACGGGGTATATTCGTGTAGTCGATGGCAAGTTCATTCTGGAATGATGCTTTCAGATATGTCTCGATACCCTCTTCAACGCCGCCGTTGAATGTGACCTTGCCGTGTTCCAGCACGATGACTCTGTCGCACAGCTCGCGTATGGTGCTCATATTATGGGAAACGTAGAGTATGGTATTGCCCCTTGTGCGGGAGACTTCGTTCATCTTGTCAAGGCACTTCTTCTGGAATGCCATATCTCCCACCGCCAGCACTTCATCCATTATCATGATCTCACTGTCCAGATGGGCTGCCACCGAGAATGCCAGCTTGACGTACATACCCGAAGAATAACGCTTTACAGGCGTGTCGATGAACTGGCGCAGTTCGGAGAATTCTATGATATCCTCGATCTTGGAGTCTATTTCCTTTTTCGTCATGCCCAGTATCGCGCCGTTCATGTAGATATTCTCCCGTCCTGTCAGCTCTCTGTGAAAGCCTGTGCCCACCTCCAGCATGGAGGCTATTCGTCCGTTCAGCCCTATCATGCCCGTACTTGGTGCGGTGATGCGGGAGATAAGTTTCAGCAGTGTGGATTTTCCCGCACCGTTGTGACCGATGATGCCCACACGTTCACCTTTTTTGACTTCAAAGGAAACGTTGTCCAGCGCCAGAAAGGTCTCGCCTTTGCTGTACTGTACTGCGCCGATCTTCCTGGTGGGATCCTCCTTGCCGCGCATTTTTGCCCCCCAGCGCTGAAACTCTTCACGCAGGGTGGTGCCGCCTATCTGTCCCAGCTTGTATATCTTGGAGACATTTTCGATTTTCAGTATGATATCATCCATGCTTTATTCCTCTCTGATTATTGATGCTGCGATAGAAAAAGGTTGATCATCACGGGTATTTTTGCAGTGATACTGTCATATCGTGTCCATGAATGTGCGTTCGATACGGCTGAACATGACAAGTCCCGTGAAGAATACCAGCAGAGTTACTCCCCAGCTGATAAGGTAGTAGCCGAGATTGAAATACCCGAAGCCGAATGCGGCATAGCGGAATGTGGTGATGATGGAAGACATGGGATTCAACATATACAGCGACATCCATTTTTCGGGCACCAGCTGTAGACCGTATGCCACAGGACAGCCGTAATGCCAAAGCTGCAAGCCGAAGCCCACCAGCATAGCGAGGTCGCGGTATTTGGTGGTGACGGAGGATATGATTATACCGAAGCCCACCGCCAGCATCATCATCTGTACCACCAGCAGCGGCAGCAGTGCCATCGCAGGCGTAACGGAGATGTCTGCGCCGTCCTTAAAGAAGCTTATCATCCAGAACGCCATGAACATGGCGAGCTGTATCCCGTAGGATATCAGGTTTGAAAAGGCTGTCGAGATGGGGGCAGCCAGACGCGGGTAGTAAACTTTTCCCATAGTGAAGCGGTTGACTATAAATGTATCGGAGGTCGCCTGCAAAGTGGAGGAAAAATAGCTCCAGCAGATGTTGCCTGCCATGTAAAAAAGAAATCCGGGCATAATATGTTCTTCGGGAACGTCCGCAGTGGTCAGCTTTGCCAGATTGCCGAAGATGACGGTAAATACCACCGTTGTCAGCAGCGGCTGTATTATCGCCCACAGGGGTCCCAGAATGGTCTGCTTGTATTTCGCGTTGAAATCCCGCTTTACGAACAGGAATATCAGATCGCGGTACTGAAATGTCTCGCGTATATGGAGATCAAACAAATGATGCTCGGAGGATATGACGGTCTTGAAGGATCCTGATTTTATGTTTTGTTCTTGCATACCGGTATTAATTGCCTTTCTGTGTACTTTGTTTTTAGTTATGCCGCGAACGGCACAGCGCTGTCCGTTTTTTTACCCTTTCGTTCAAACACAGTGAACCCCCGCTTTAGTAGCAGGGGAGTGGAAGTGTATTTTTGACGGTTCGGAAAACGAACACTATTATAGTAAACGTAATTGAAATTGCTGCTTTGTGAACTTCACAAAAGCATATATCGAACTTTTACTCGTTCCCAAAACGCAATTTCTAACATCGTTTACTATCATTATATCTGCCTGCGGTGTGCTTGTCAAGTTTTATCAAAACACATCAGCACATCACACATATTTCATCATATATGACCGACATAATGCGGTCGATGTGCCCGAAGTACAGCGCAGAGATATTATTATCTAAAAAGAAAAGTACAAAAATTATCCCCAGTAAGCATCGGGTATCTCGGGGCTGTGTTCCTCGATCTTCTTTTTGATAACACCGATAACGAACTCCAGATCCTTCGGCGTATCAACAGACAGACTGTTGGCATCCGCTTCCACCATTTTGATCTTCTTGCCGTGTTCCACAAAACGCAGCTCGTTAACATCCTCGATCTTTTCGTTGTATCCCTTTGGTGTCTCCGCAAAGAACTTCAATGCATTGATATCGTAGATCAGCACGCCGACGTGCTTATAGTACTTGTAATCCACCGAAGACTTGGGATAAGGGATGGGACTGCGGGAGAAGAACAAAGCGTTCGATTCCTCATCGGTCACGACCTTGATATTGGTGAAATCCACCGCCTGAACGGGACTTTTGATCTCGGTCATTATATTGCTGACATAGAAATCAGCGGGGATATTTTCCGTCGGGATTATCTTGTCGATGACATTCGGGTCGATCAGCGGCTCGTCACCGTTGATGACCACATAAAGATCGGATGGTATCTTCTGTGCGACTTCGTATACCCTTTCAGTGCTGGTGCCGTGATTATCTCCCGTCATGACAACGTTGATATCAAGCTCCTCGCATTTCTCGAAAATCCTTTCATCATCGGTGGCAACGTACACCTCATCTATCCTCTTTACCCTTTTGACCTGATTATACACCCACCATATCATGGGCTTTCCGCAGATATCAGCCAGCGGCTTTGCGGGAAATCTGGATGAGGAATACCTCGCAGGGATACAAGCAATTACTTTCATTTTTATCGACCTTTCATTTATGTAAATTATTGTCTTTGACTTGGACACTTCCGAACCCGTCATTTTGGGCTGTTCTGCCTGCGCAGTTTTATCGCGAACATCAGCATCGCAGGCGCATACAAGTGCAGCTTCAACATCAGTATCAGCAGGAACCTCCGCTGTTTCGGCAGTTTTTTAAGGGGGATATACTTTAGTATCCCCGACTCTTTCAGACCATCCTTGATGCTTTTCACCGCCTGCCCGAATGTGGGTTCGGTCTGCAGCTTGTGATTTATCGTCCGCCTTATCAGGAATACGGGATATTCTGTCAGCTGTCTTTCAATGTCGGGACCATAGCCTTTCAGACGCTCGTTCATATACGCCAGCAGATACCCGAAACTCTTGGTGAGATAGTTCCTGTTGCCGAGAGTGAGTATCGAATTGGCATTGGTCTTGTTGTACATATACAGCGGTTCATTGCAGATATACACATTATGACAATTCAGCATACACTCGTAGGTCAAAGGCTCATCGGTGAACATCCTGATGCGTTCATCCCGCACATAGTATGCCTGCTGCAATTCGCGACGGCAGGGTTTGTTCCAGGTATAGCCCTCTATCCTGTGTCCCGCAGGTCTGCCGTCCATCCATTTCATGATGAGGTAGGGGAAGACCTCTTTTTTGAGTCTTTCCCTGTCATACCAGCCCTCAGCGATGCGATTGTCTATCATCTCATTATGATCGGAGAATATCCTTTCACCCGAAAATATCACCATATCCACCTGTGCGGATGACTCCGCTATCCTGTCATGAACAAATTGAAGCAGTTGGGGCTTGACCCAGTCATCGCCGTCAACGTAGGTGATGTAGTCGCCCTTTGCGGCGAATATCCCTGCATTTCTCGCTGAGACCAGACCGCCGTTGGGTTTGTGTATCACCTTTATGCGCTTATCCTTTTTTTCGTAGGCATCGCATATCTCCGGACAGTGGTCGGTGGAACCGTCATCCACCAGCAGGAGCTCATAATCCGTAAAGGTCTGAGCCAAAATGCTGTCGATACATTTTTTCAGATATTTCTCAACATTATATATGGGAACGATCACTGTAAAAAGCATAAATACTCCATTCGTATCTGCGCAGGCGGTGACTGACCTGCATTCACATCGGGGCTTTTCATTAAACATAATTTGATCATTTATACAATAATTATACACGAAACCCCACATTTTGTCAATTGTGTGTATGCCATAAAATT
>NZ_CAMHRZ010000191.1 GCF_946187255.1 uncultured Ruminococcus sp. | reverse complement strand
TTTGTCTGTGCCCAGCGAAGCCAGTTCACAGCATCGAATGTCAGTACGCTGAGGATAGTTCCCAGCGGATATTTAGTATCGGACATTGCCAGTTTTATACGAGAATCATCCCTCAGCCCACACGAAAAGACCGCTGCCATGCGCGGTGACAGCGATCTGTAATCGTATATGTTATATGTCTCCGCCAGGTCGCAGATAAGCGCTTCCTCGTCGGCGGCTATCATGTGGCTGAGGACGATCAGTTTTTTGCAGTCTTGTTTTCACGCATCGCCGTGAAGATCTCGCCGACTTCCGTCATCATAGCGGTGGCGGGCACTCTGCCCTCGTCGTTGCGGCAGTGATCTTTCAGAGCATCAGCCTGCTCCTTGCCAAGCAGAAGCTTTACAGCTGTGCCGATCTTCTGGGTCTTGCCGTCGTCGATATCAGCGAGCGCTTCCAGCAGCTCCCAGTCATCGAGAGCGCTGGCTTCTATGGTGAATTCAAAACCTGTTGCCGTCTTGCCTGTCAGCATGATATACCTCCTATCAAGACTTTGTTACTGTTACAGTGTAGGTCTTTGTGGCGTTGCCGTTTGTGACTGTGACGGTCACTGTGTTGCTCCCTGCCGACCATGTAGCAGCGCTGCCGCTTGTTACGGTAGTTGTACCGTTCTTAATGACTACAGTTGCTTCGCTATCGGTCGCAGTAGCGGTGATAACGTTAGTTGCAGAGGTTGTAGTCGTTGTATAGCCGGTTGTACCAGCCGCGAATGCAGGCGACAGTGTACAGCCTGTAATGGTCAGAGCGGACAGTGTGGTATCAGGCACAGTAGGTGCTTTCAGGTACTCATAATGTGTGTTGCCGTTTGCATCGGGTCTTGCGGAGATAGTCAGCGCATAGCCCACTGCACCGCTGTCGCTGTATGTAACCTCGCCGATGGCAGTTATCTTGCCGAAGGGGATAACTACACGCTTAGCGACGTTGCCCTTGAGTACCATGTCGCATACCCAGACGCTCTCGCCCTGTTCCTCGCTGTTGACCTGTACAGCCAGACCGCTTTCAAGGGAGCCGCTCACTCTGCTCTCGCCGAATACAGTCTTGAGTACGTCGGCGTTCATGGTCTCGATGAGGGTCACCGTGAATGTGTCGGTCTTCTCGGTCTGGGTAGTAAGGACTACGTCACCGCCCCAAGCCTTGACAGTCTCGGTGGTGATGCCCATATTGTTTTTGAAGCCGTCGTCCGAGCAGTAGCCCTGATTGATGAACTCACCGCCCAGAGAGGTGACAGCATCGGTGGGCAGGGTCGCTGTCAGAGGTGCTCTGAAAACGGAGCCGCCTATCTTGGGCTTGCCCGCTGTTACCTGTCCTGCGTTATTGTTTGCCATATATATCACTCCTCGTAATCTTCGTAGTATGTTATGTCGTACACCGCCTGATAGCGGTATCTTCCGGTATCGGTTTCCGCCTGTGGGTAGTCGCTGTTGAGGTAAACGCCCACGATGTCGCCTAGTTCTGGCAGTTCATAGAGCATGGTATGCTTGACCTGTTTGTTTAGAACTGCCGCCTGTTCCATGCTGCCCGAGTATGAGCGTATTGTTATTACAGCGCCGTCTATGTGATTTGTGTGCTTGCTCCCGACTTTTCCGACTACCAGATATTCCCGCGGCGGTTTTTCGGGTTCTTCACCGTAGGCTGTATAGCCTTTGCTGTTGAGATATCCTATCAGTATGCTTTCTATCGTCTTAGCCACTTCCGAACACCGCCTTCATGATCGTATTATCACGGTAGTTCTCTCTGCGTGCTGATGCGGTCTCGGCATATACCTTGACAACCGCCTTGCCGGGGAGAGCACCGCCTGTATAGTGCTGTACCTCGCTGGTGTAACCGTCTCCGAGCTGGGCAAGAGCAGTATCTGCGATCTTCTGCATCATACTGACTATCTCGGGAGAGTTTCTGAGTTCGGCATATCCTGCGAAATTCGCTTCGACCTTAACTTTGCTCATATCTCATCACCTTGACTTTCTTGTTCCAGCTGAGAGGTATCATATCCTCGATGCCCTGTGTTGGTGCTCCTATGGTTTCATACACTTGACCGAAGAAACGCACCTGAGTGTCTTCCCAGTCGTGTGTATCGCCTTTGGGTATCCCGAGAAGATAGTCAAGACGTTTCCCCGAAAGGTTCAGTTCGTCGGTTATCTCTTCGGTAGTTGGCTGACCTATGAGGACATTGTCCACAGTCACCCATGTGGTTCCGTAGACAGGACGGTTAAAACCGTCTGTGCCTGTCTGTACCTTGACAGCAAGTTCAATCGGTATCCCGTGGATCCCCATAGTCGTACACCTCCAGTACACCGCATTTCTGCCGCATAATACCAAGTTCTTTTAACTCGTTTTTTAGGAAGTAGATGTCCTGACCTGCATTGAGGTAGGTGTAGCTGACACTGTATCCCAGTGCCGACTGCGAACCCTGAACCGCCGCAGGCGAACTGTTGCCCGCCGCATTGAGCGAACGGACAACAGCGTTAACGGTCAGTATCTTGGCAATAAGCCCCTTGTCGGGGTCGTCTGCTATCATAGCATCGAGATCGTAACCGCGCTTTTTAGCCTCCGTCCTGAGAAGGGCAGAGGCTATTTCCAGTAACTGCGGTGCTTTTTCCTGTTCATTGGCTGTCAGAGTCCGTCCGAGAGCCTGTACATCGTCCATTGTCGCATATACTGCTCCCATGTCAGACCTCCTTACTGCTGATTACAGTGCAGACCTGTGAGATCGAACCACTGGGTGTTGATCTGCTTGCCGTCTGCGGACTTAGCAACGACCTTGAAACGCTGGATATCCTTGTCTGCGATCTTTACGATGCCGTTGTGCTCGTTATCGGGCTTGATATCCACCATGCCTGTACCCTGAGAGGGAACGACGCCGACCATAACGGATTCGTACTTGCTCCAGTCAGCACAGGTGAGCTTGAAGGGAATGAAATTACCCTTGCCCCATACGTTGGTGATGTCGTTTGCTGTGCTGAGGTATTTCAGTGTACCTGTTACCTTGCCGTCGGTTACGGTCAGACCGTCCTGCATTGCAGATGCCTTAACGCCGAACAGCTCAGTGTTGCCGACCTCGAAGCCGAATTCAGGAGCTGCGAAAGGTGTGGTGTTGACGATACGAGCGAAGCTGTCAGGGTCAAGGATACCCCAGCCGATGTACATCTCCATACGCAGACAGATCTGATTTCTTCTCTTCAGGTCGCCCAGACCGTCCGGGTCACCTGTGGTGATGATCTCAAACTTAACGTTCTCAGCATAGCCCCACTTGAAAGCGTTCTTGAAGTCGCCGACGATAGCTTCATCAGCGCCGGCGTTGAAGCTAACAGTGGTATTTACGTCGGACTCGATGCCCCCTGCGAAAGATGCAGGATTGCCGCCGAATCTGTACTCGGGATAGATGGCAGCGCCTGTGCTGGTCTTCATCTTAGCGAGAGCAGCGCCAAATGCAGCGGACATTGCGATGCCGTTGGTCTCGCCGTCATCCTGCTGAATAAGTGCTACTGCAACATCAATATCATCGTCGGGTGTAGATGCGTTGAAGGTCAGTGTCTTAACAACAGCAGTATCGAAGTTGTTGTCTCCGACATTGCCGCTTGCCTGACCGTCATAAGGGTTAACACCGTGAAAGCCTGCTATATCAAGAGCTCTTGCCATCTTCTTGGCAGCGCCGTCAGTGAATGCTCTCATATAGGGCAGGCGCTTTTCATCAGCGATATTCAGGAATTCATCTGTTATTCTGTGCTGATAAATGAACTTGATAGGCTTGATTGTTACAGGTTTGAGAGCTGCCTCGTTTGCAGGCTTGTTGCCGCCCTCACCTACGATGCAAGCCTCGCCGTCCATAGTGAAGATGAAAGCATCAGTACCTGCAAAGGGGATAGGTGTTGCACCGCAAAGTTTTGCAAGGGAAGAATGTCCCTTTACCTTGTTGAAGATTTCGGTCACAAGTTCAGGTTTGAACAGTGTGCTGGTTTCAGTAATAAGTCCCATAAGTTACCTCCTAGTTAGATAATTCATTGAGTACAGCCATAAGTGCTGCATCTGTGTTATTTGTCTGTCCGATATTACTGTTATTGCCGCTGGGTTCAGCGCTGAACATCGGAGCAGTAGGTTTACCTGCTGCTACGAACTTGGCAAGGTTCTCGGCATCTGCCTTGTACTCGTCCTCGTTCGTGCCGCTTATCCTGTCAGCCAGTTCCGCAGGAATGCCATACTCACGGGCTATCTTCGCCTTTACCGCGGCGGTCTCGTATGCCGTGTTCTTAGCAGTGATATCTGCTATCTTTGTATCCTTCTCGGTTATCTGTGCTGTCAGCTTTGATATCTCATCTTCAAGAGCCTTCTTGCTCTTGGCAGCATCATCGGGCGAGATATAGCCCTCAAACTGCTTTGTCACCTCTGCGGTGATCTTCTTGGTGTTGCGGTCGAGCCTGTCCTTGATGATGCTGTCAAGCTCTTCCTGTGTTTCGATAGTTTTAAATTCAGACATTATAGTTTCCTACCTTTCTTAAATGGGGGCACATTCGACGCAGTCAATGTTACGCCCCCATACCCCTTACATCAGCTTTGATGATGTTGGCTTCGGCTGCGCTCCCGGGAAACTTGTGACTTCGTTCGCTTCGCTCGTTCCTCGCTGCGCTCTCTCTCGTCACAAGGGTCGGCAGCCTCGCTCTTTGGCATTCTTTTCAGGTGTATGGGTCAATTTCCCCTTTAGTCCCCCGTAGTCGGGTAAATATTATAGCAAGGTGTAATGCCTGCCAATAATTATGAATTGTGAATTATGAATTATGAATTGGCTACACGCTTACTCTTTGCTTTTTCTTTTCAGTCTTGGTGGTAGCGCATATCCAGTGCGCAAGGAGTGCCGCATCCAGCAGGCTCACATCTGCGCCTTCCAGTATGCTGACATAGCCGAAGCCGCCGTTATTGCCGATAGCACGATGTTCAACGTTTGCCGCTATCTGCTCAAGGCTGGGCTGGTCTGAGTGACACAGCGTACCCGAGAGCACTGCTGTTTCAAACATGGAGTTTGCTTCGATGATCTCAGCCACTTTCGGCAGGATAGGCTTTTTCTTGACACCTGCATCTTTCATCTCATCGGCGAGTATCGTCTGACCGTTTGCGCCGTCTATGACTATCTCTCGGATATGTGGATTCTTCAGATACGGCATCATCCAGCTGTTGCCCTCTCGTGTCGGTCGGCAGTCGATGGCTTCAATGAATATCCTGCCGTCTGACAAGCGCACAGCCGCCGCCAGTGACACGTTGGATGTGTTCTTGGCAAACTTAACGCCCATGAAGACAGACGGCTTATCGGGGAGCTCTGTGCGCTCTGCGAGAACTTTCCGCCATTCGTCGCGGCTGATAGCTGACTTCTGGTTATAGCTTATCCACAGTCCCAGTCGCTGAATGTTGTAGTCAACTTCGTCCTTGCGGTTCTCGCCCCTGACGGAACGTTCCGAGAGTATCAATCCCAGTGAGGGATTGCACTGATACCAGAGGTCTACGTCTTCCACATCGGACATCTTGTTTACGCCCCACTCAGCCCAGCCATTGTCCTGTGTCCTGCCTGTCAGTACATCCTGACGGTAGTTCATGAAGACAGTGCCCTTTGACACTGCTGTCGGCGGAGTACCAAACATGAGTGTCTGCGGGTTTCGGCTGTCGGTTACGACGTATTGCAGAGCCGTCTCCTGATCTGAGGTGTACTCCTGTGCTTCGTCGATGATGAGCAGATCGTAACCCTCGCCCAGACCCCCTGTGCCTGTTCTGGTTCGGAAGTTGATGTAACCCTTGCCGCCTTTGAGCATCTCGATACGTTCTCCGCCCTTTTGCCGGGTGACTTTGATATCGTCATTCTCGACAAATCCCATCTCGTCCAGTATCTTGACTATCTTCAAGAATGCCGTTGTCGATGTGTTTGTCAGGTGGGCGGTATACAGCACAGCTTCATCATGGAGCAGACCCCAGATAGACCTTGCAACAGCTATTTCCGACTTACCGTTTCGGCGGGGTATCGAGTACCCGAACTTGATGTGTACCCACAGCCCGTCATCATCGGTTGCCATTATATCATATAGCATTGACTGCTGCCATTCCATAGTCTTACGGCTGGACTGATCGTAGAGCAGTATAGCTTCGCCGCCTTTTGTCTGGGTATACGGCAGTACCACCGATTGTGTAGGAAACTGTCTGCCGATGCGCTTTTCAGCTTCGGGCATACAGTTCTACCTCCCTTATAGGTATAAAAAAAGCACCTGCCGCCGACATTTATGCCGGTCGCAAATGCTAGTCGTCTATCAGCCCGCTTGCTGTCGTTCCCAGTGTATCAAGCATAGCGGTTATTTCTTCGTCCACCGCAGGAGGCGGCTTTGAAGTCGGTTCGGGTGATCTTGGCATTGTCTTTACCTCCGTTCGGGTATGAAAAAACCGCCTTTTATAGCGGTTGACGGTTTGTTTTGTT
>NZ_CAMHRZ010000190.1 GCF_946187255.1 uncultured Ruminococcus sp. | reverse complement strand
TGGCGGAGTATCTTACAGTATTTGCCACACGGCCGTAGGTATTTACAGCCACACCGTTGACGGTGGTATTATACTCCTTGAAGTTAGCATTCTCGGGCTGATTGCCGCTCATGCTGGTCCAGCCTGCGGAGGTTATCATGCTTTCGGAGGCGAGCTTGGTATTGACGAATGCAACGTCTGCCGCAGCGCCCCAGGGTCTGCCGAAGTAGCCGGAACCCACCTTCATGCCGCTGGTGCCGTATACATTACAGCCTGAGAACAGGTACTTGCCGTCGCTCTTTGCTGCAGTGATGTAGCCGCCCACAGCCTTGTCGGTATAGCCTGTCCATACAAGGTCGCAGTTCTGGAATACACACTGACCCTGACCGAAGATATAATCGGTATTTCCTTCGATGCGGCACTCGCGGTAGTACTCATGAGCGCCCCTTGTAAAGAGGGTATCCTGGCTGCCCAAGAAAGTACACTTATAGAACTCGCTGTAATCACCCTCGACTGCTATGGCTGCGCCGCGTTCGGTCGCGGTCTTGCTTCTGACATCAGCACCCTTGTAGCGCTGGAAGGTTATGGACTCGCTGCCCGATACTTCAACGCCGTCTGCCAGTTCTTCATCGGTGACATAGCGGTTGAAGGAGTTCTCAAAGGTGATATACTCAGCGCGGAAATACGCAGCCTTTGTATGCAGTGCCACCGCACTTCCCCAGCGGGTAGCTTCGCCCTTTGAGGACTTCGACCACGCATTGGAAGCGTTGTAGTAGCCGTCGCTGCCCATACTGTAATACTTATATCCTATGCCGTAGTACCAGGTTATCTTTACTTCCTTTGAGGGCTCGTCATTGATAAAGCTGATATACGGTGTATTTACGCGCACCTGCTCACGATAGGTACCGGGAGCGATGTGTATGCTTACACGGGTAGACTCGGAGCTGGGATTTTTTGCTGCTGCCGCATCTACTGCCGCCTGTATGGTCGAATAGTTATTAGCCTTATTGCTGTAACCGACATACAGATGAGTACCCTGTGTCTGAGGTGTGGAAGTCTCAGGGATAGTACCCAGCTTGATGTTGTTGGCACACCAGGTGCCATACCATGAATAGCCTGTTCTTCTCTCCAGGCTTATCTGTGAAACATCGGTATACGCCTTCCCGTCGCGGTCTGAGAACAGGGGCTTTGAAGTCTGAAGATCATAGAATCTCGCCCATATCGTCGAGCCGCCGGAGTATGTGACAACCTTGTCTGTTTTATCGGAGTTCCAGCCCCATGCCCTGTTTTCGATCTTAACGGAATCGAACCATCTTACAGCGGCATTTATGCTGCGGATGACCTCAGCGCTCTTCTTTGAATCGGGGAGCGAGCGCAGGAAATCGACGATGCCCACACTTTCGGAGGTACATATCGAAGGCAGCTCATAGGCTCTTGCGGCTGCGGGGGCGAGAGTATACTCATCATGCTGCTGATCCCAAGCAGTAAGTGTGCCGTTGACCTTGATCTGTGTGTTCAGTATACAGCTAATGCCCTTATTTACGGCATTCTCTGCCTTGCTCTGATAGCTGCTGTCGATCCAAGTAAAGGGACCCGACTTCTGTGACACGTCCAGCATGATCTTCAGCACTGCCACCATAGCGGTATCATTGTAGGTTATATGTGCATGATAGGTACCCGCATCATTGAACACCTGCGGCCAGCCGCCGTTTGAGTACTGTCCGTTGATGAGCAGGTCAAGACCTTTCAGGCAGGAATTCTTGTACTTTTCGTTGCCCGTATTGCTGTAAATAGTTGCCAGGAACCTTATCTGACCCCATGTGGCATTATTATCGATGGTAGACTTGTTCCACGAGCCTGTGGTCTCAGTCTTCATATCCTTTCTCCAGCCGCCGTCCCAAAGCTGGTATGCAATCATCTCATCTGCAAGCGCGGCAGCTTCCGAGCCTTTCCACCAGGACGAATCCTTTTTTGAATATGCGCTCCAGCTAAAATCATTATCTCCCGCAAAAGCTACGATGCCTGTCTGCATCTGAGGGATGAGCGGTGCCGATGATGACATCACCATTCCCGCCGCAAGCAAAATGCAGGCTGCTCTGTTGGTTGATCTCTTCATAATCATATCCTCCTTGAGTCAATGAAATAATATTTATGACGTTTCGATTTCGTTTGATGTTTTACCTAAAAGAATTATATCATTGTTTGATATTTTTGTCAATAGACTATTTGGACATCTGATATATAATTATTATCATATATATAGCTTTTTTAGCCGATTTGCTGAACCAGGCAGGGAATATCGTCCAACTGTAAGAATATATGTTCCGGTGCAGAACTATAACAAAGCAAAAAAATACAGGCAGCACCGATGGGCGGTGTGCCTGTGTTGTGACGGGTCTCATTTGACATCATGAAGTTGGTTTGTTGGGATAGTCGGATGTTTGGCGACCGCTTAATAACTGTCGGTATCACTCCATTATGCCTTTAATGCCTTCCTCGCGGAACTTCTTTTTATAATACTGCAATTCCTCAGAGATAAGGTCATCGATGACCTGCATACCCAGCAGCTCGACAGGAGCTTTGTCATCGGTGAGTATCAGCTTTCCGCCCTCATAGCGCTCCATTCTTTCGTATATATCGTTCATGACCCATTGGAGTTCGGTATCATCGGTACGCTTGGCGCTTTCATAAAGGCGGTCGGGCATACCCGTCAGATCGGAGGCAAAAAGCTCGCGGTTGGTGGTGCCCTCGACCTTTACGGTGTAAACATCGCTGAACACGGAAGCTATGGTATCGCAGAGGTACTCATTGATACTCCCCTCTTTGTCGGAATGCATATTCATATTGACCACCATTACACCGCCGGGCTTCAGACTCTGCTTTACCAGCGTGAAAAACTCCGTCGTGGACATCTGAAAGGGTATCGTTATATCCTGATAGGCATCCACCATGATCACATCGTACTGCATTGCCGACGCTTTGCCGTTGTTATACGCGCCTTTGAGAGAGTTGAGGAACGCTCTGCCGTCGTAGGTCGTCACCCTTATATCCTCGTCAAGTTCAAAATACTCGTGGGCGAGGTCTGTTATCTTCTCGTCTATCTCCACGCCCTCAACGTTTATTCCGGGAAAGAACTCCGTACACTGCTTGGCGTAGGTACCTGTGCCCATACCCAGAATAAGGATATTCTCCTGTGTGGGATCCTCACAGTCACACATCAGCGGTGCTGCCATTGCGGTATCATAATAAAGTCCCGAAAGTCCGCCTTCCTTCATATAGACCGACTGTATGCCAAAGAGTACATTCGTGGAAAGCGCTACTTCTTCCTCATTCTCGCTGACCTGCAAATAGTTGTACACCGACTCGCCCTCAAAGGTCAGGGACTTTTCCCAGAATGCGAACCCCAGCCTTGTGCTAACTACACAGCAGACCAGGAACAGCACTGTACACACGGTGATACGCACATAGCATCTCTTGTTGGAAATGAAATACACCAGTCCCAGCAAAAGCAGTACTCCCGAAAAGATCAGGAATGTCACCGAAGTGCCCACCGAAGGGATAGTGATGAAAGTTGGCGCAAAGGTACCTATGATACTGCCCACCGTGTTGAATGCCCCGAGTGTGCCCACAGTTTTGCCGTTATCGTCAAGGCTGTCGGTGGTGTATTTTACCAGCGACGGCGTTACCGTACCCAGCAGGAAAAGCGGGTACACGAATACTATCATACACGCAAGAAACGCCGCCCATATCAGGAAATTCGTGCTTATCGTCACCAGCAGCAGCGCCGATACACCGAGAATGACCATTTTCCCGACAAAGGGTATCGCCGCTATCCACACTGCGGAGAACAGCACCCTTTTGTACAGCCTGTCGGGGTCGGGATTTTTATCCGCACTTTTTCCGCCGAAATAGTTGCCAAGCGCCATCGCTATCATTATCGTTCCGATGATTATGGTCCATACTATCTGCGAGGAACTGAAATAGGGTGCCAGCAGTCTGCTGGCGCCAAGTTCCACAGCCATTACCGACATACCCGCGAAAAACTCCGTAAGATAGAGGTACAGCTTATTGCTCAGTATCCCGCCCGAAGCGGACTTGTCCTTTGTTTTCTGTTTTTTCATACCGTTGATCTCCATTACTGATTAAAATACATATATTTAGTATTTTACCACATTATCGTATTTTAGTCAATCTTTTTTACAGAAGCGGGATAATAGGATCAAAATAATAATGTGCTCAGCCGAATAGTATGATCACAGCATAAGTTCAAGTCTCTCCGCCCTCTCATGAGCCAGTTTCAGAAAACCTCTGATATCAAGATGACTGTGATCCCAGTTCATCGGTTCAAGAGTTACCGCACCGCTGTATCCTGAGCTTCTGATATTATTCATGACCGCCGCCCAGTCTGTTCTCCCGTCAAACGGCAGCTGATGCTGGTCATATATTCCGCCGTTATCGTGAAGATGCAGCGCTTTCAGCCTATCACCGTAAACTTTCAGCAGGTCTGTATCCGAAGCATAGTTGATATGATGGCAGCTGTCATAGCAAAAGCCGATGTGTGAATAAGATACACGTTCAAGCGTCATTGCTAGATTATGTAT
The DNA here is from genome assembly GCF_946187255.1 of uncultured Ruminococcus sp. Classification (GTDB taxonomy): domain Bacteria; phylum Bacillota; class Clostridia; order Oscillospirales; family Ruminococcaceae; genus Hominimerdicola. The sequence continues at coordinate 1,912 of NZ_CAMHRZ010000190.1, read as the reverse complement.
GTTCCTGAGATTTTCAAAGGCGATCTGAACACCGAGTTCTCCTGCTTTGTCGATCAGCCTGTCAAGTCTGGCATTGCCCAATGCACTGAGAGGATGCCTGTCATCCGGCAGATGAATAACCACCGTCGGGATATCATACTTGTCACAGTCTTCAACACATTTAAGATAATCGTGAAACACATGATCGCCCGCAAGATCATCCTCTGAAAGAAGATCCTGTTCATGGACGGGCGCGTGCATATTTTCGAGTATAAGTCCTGCCTGCTTTGCAAGACAGGCATCCTGTTCAAAGCCTTCTCCGCGTCCGAATCTGTCGCTCCACCAGAGCATTACACAGTCAAAACCCGCCACTTTTATCAGCCTATACCTTTCACTAAAGGTCACATCATATCCCTCACCGTATCCGAAGCAGTCATAGATACCTGTCATAATTGTTTTCCCTCCCGATAATCGGTATGTCATAAATACACATACAAAAAACATCCCTGCTTTCGCAGAGATGTCAGTTCTGTTTTCTTACTATCGCATAATCATCGTCCGACCTGTAATAGGGGCAGGCATAATGAGGCTCGTTGAAAAGCCTGTATATCTCATCCTCATCAAGGTCTACCTCACACACATAGCACTCCGCTTCATCATCGTAAACATTGTTCACGCAGGTGTCGCAGGAGGTAAAACGCTGTTTTTTATTGCTCATGTGTCAGCCACCTGTTTCAGCACCGAGATGACCTGTGCCAGCGAATCGTACAGCTTCCGCATATCCTCATCGGACACGTTCTTGAAGCGGTTCAGAAGATCATCGTGGATATCCGCTTTCATCTTCTCCAGAAATACCTCCGCATCGGGAGTCAGCATGATATTCACCACACGCCTGTTCTCGGGTCTGTACTTGCGCTGTACGAAACCAAGATCAACAAGCTGAGCGACCGCTCTTGTCGCCTGCTCATTGGAGGTATTTATCTTCGATGCCAGCTGTGTCATATTCATCTCACCGCATACCGAAAGGGACAGCAGTACTATCTGCTGTGTACGGGTAACATGGTACTTCTTCTGGTCAAAAGTATCAAACACCATCTTGCGGCTCAAAGGATATATCTCGTAAAACTTTCTTATGCACCCTGTCCTGGTGTCGATATCCATAACCTTCACCTCCAAAATTTCTGCGAAACTGATCTGTCACTAATATAATTATAGCACAGCACAGAGATTTGTCAATGCTCAATATTAATCAATGTTTGATTTTCATAATGATTATTTTTGTTAACTCTGAGAATCGTGGCTATCCTTTACCCGCACTGTTTCAAATTCCACCGCGACAGAAAGACTGCCGTTTTCGGCTGCTGCACTGACCTTTGCGCCCTGTTTTTCGGCAAGCAGCCTGACGATATACAGCCCCAGACCCGCTCCGTTGCCGCTTCGTGAGGTACTCCCGCGATAGGTGCGCTCAAACAGTCGTGCCGTGTCAATGGAAGTATCTTCCAGCGGATTTGAAAAGATCAGTTTACCGTCCTCTCCCAGTGCCACAGAAAAAGTCTCGCTGGAATATTTCAGCACGTTCCCCAGAAGATTTCCCAGCATCCGCATTACCAGCGATTCATCCGCCATAACGAATACGGTCTTCGGCGGGAATATGATATTCGGTTCGAGCCCTGCCAGCTTTATCACGCCCTCGTTCTCAACAACGAACCTCATCAGCAGGTTAGTCATATTCACACAGGAGAGTTCTGCTCTGCTGCGGTCGCTCTCCAGTACGGAAAGCTCGAAAAACTCATCGCACATCTCACGAAGACTTCCTGTTTTTGCCAGACACACCTCTGCGTATTCACGGCAGCGTCCCGTCAGCTGTTCTTCCCGCAGGATGAGCTGAAGATCGCCGTTTATCACTGCAAGGGGGGTACGCAGGTCGTGGGCG
>NZ_CAMHRZ010000189.1 GCF_946187255.1 uncultured Ruminococcus sp. | reverse complement strand
GCAAGAGCTTCACACAGGCACTGACCGAACTTGACCCCGACGAGGGCTATGCGGACACCGAGCTTGGCGGGCTGGACGCTTTCGAGAGACAGCTGAAGCGCTTTGATATCAAGGTGTGCGGCGAGGACTGCGACAGGGTGGAGAAGTTCTTCGTCAGCGCACAGTCGGCGGTGCTTTTCCCCGAGTATGTGAGAAGGATGATAAAGAAAGGTGTGGAGAAGGTCAGCCTGGCGGGTATCTTATGCGGTGCCGTATCAAGGACTGACGGTATAGATTTCAGGGGCTTCACCGTGACCCACACAGGCACCAACCCCGTTGACCAGGGGGACAGCATACCCGTTTCCACCGTGATGCTGGCAAGCAGGAGCAGTGAGCTTAAAAAGTTCGCAAGGATGCTCAGCTGTTCCTACGAATCGGTGAGAAAGCAGAGGCTGGAAGCCTTCGGCATAATACTCAGAGAACTGGGCGCCAACGTGGGCAGAGCGCTGAACGCTTATCTCTGCGAGAAGATACTGGACAATGCGGAAGCTGTGTTCATAGTTGGAGATACCCTGACCTATGACGATCTTGCGGCATTCTGGAGCAGTATGGAGGAGCACGACATGGATGTGATGGTATGCACTCCTGCGGTAATGGCGCAGATACTTGCTCTGCCTGAGATGAAGCTGTGCGTCAGCGAGTATATGTCCGACGGCAGAGTAAAGCTGCCCTGCGGCGTTACACTGGTGAAGTGTGCGCAGATGACTGCGGATGCAGTGCTGGGTATCGACAGCACCGCCTGTGCCGAGCTGATACTGGGCAGTGATGTGGTGGTGGATCAGGACAGGCTGATGACCACCCAGATGAACGAGATAAGCTGCTATATCCTGGCGGGTGTATCCAAGGTGACCGAGGACGCGGTGAGAGTGCTGATAACGGCATCATAAGAGGTATATACCGGGGCGGCGCTGCTGCCCCTGCCCTTCGGGGCGGGAAAGGAGGAAGTTATGCTTGATATAAACAATATACTTATGTATTTCGGGCAGCTCAGCGGCTGCAGAGAGGAGGATATGGGGGAGGTCACGGCGCTGGTGATGTCCGCCGCCAGGAATATCGAAGCGCAGCTGGATGCGGACAGGGTGACGGAGGATGATATCCCCGCCTGCGAATACGCCGCTGCCTGTTCTGCGCTGTATGACTATGTATGCCGTGAAGCCTGCCGCGACAGTATAGTTGTAACTGCGGGCGGGAATGCCGATACCAATGCCGATCTCAGCCACAGGGTGAAATGTGCCGCAAGGCTGAGGGAACAGGCGCTGGGCAGGATAGCAGGGCTCACAGCCTGCGGCGGCTTTGTCTTCGGGACGATGTGACGGGAGGTGCGGAGTGTATACTATGAAAGACAGCCTTGATCTGGGCGGGCTGAAAGCCGAGCTTGTGCGCAGGCTGGGAATGGCGGGCTTTGAGACAGCCGAGGAATATACGGATATGGACAGCAGGGCAGTGACGGGCTGCCTTGCTGTGTGGTCGGTGGGGGAGATAGAGCTGACAGCCGCGGGTATGCGGGCTGATACGGGGCTCACCTCAGTCAAGGCGGATATATGTATAAAAGTAAGGCTTATGGGAAATGTTGGCAGTTTCGGGGATCATGCCGAGTTTGATGACAGGTGCTTTGATGCCTGTGCGGAGACAGCAGGTATGTGGTCCTTCGGGGTGAGGAGCACCAAGCTGGGCAGCAGCCGCAGCGATATGCAGCAAAAGCGGCTGGTGCGGGAACTGGAGCTGCATTTCTTTGTGAGCATGAGCGAGACACGCTAGTCTGAGGGAGGTGGGAAATATGAAAATGACCATGTGCAGTGAGGTGATACATTCCCTTTCAACGGGACTGCGGGTGATATTCCCGCAGGCGCTGAGCATAGTCCGCAGGGACACATACTACGAGATAGAAAAGGCAGGGGGCGGCATAGAACTGCGCACCAACGGTCCCAGAGGTCTTGAACTGATCGCTGTCGGCAGCTACGCCCCCGATGAAAAGGCGGTATTGCAGGCGCTGATAAAGGATTTTTCCTCGGACAGACAGACGGTGACGGCAGACAGAGTTGCCTACGGGTATATGATACTCATCGAGGGCACCCTGACCGAAAAGCCCGACGGCTCGGGGGGAACATTCAGGCTGAGACTGGGCGGATACGAACTGCCTTATGGGGGAGGTGGGAATAATGCAGTGCAGTCTTAAACTTTTGCTGAAAGACGGGCAGGGAAGTGTGGAGCGTACCTTTACGGAATGTCTTGGGTTCGTGTACGAAAAGGCGCTGTATGTGCCGTACACGAAGTTCAGCGGGGTATTTTTTTATGACGGGAATGCGGCCATATCGGCGTGCGATGTGCTGAGGGTGGATGTGGCGCTGGACAACGTGAACATACACTGCGGTATGCCCGACAGTGTGACGGTGGAGAGGTACGGCTACGGCAAAAGGATAAGGGTCACATCCCGCGGGTACACTCTGCTGCTTGCCCAGAACGAGCCTTATCCCCGAATAAATACCAATGTCACTCTGCGCAGTCTGTGTACCGCAAACCTTGTCCATTCAAAGATAGACTACGAGATGCCCACCCCTGTGGTATCCAACGTCTACGTTAAAGAGGGTTCAACGGTGTGGGAAGCGGCGGTGGCGTACTGCATAAAGGCGAGCGGGAATTACCCTTACATCAGGCGGAAGAACACGGTGATGATGACTACGGCGGGGGCGGGCACGGTGGATCATTCCCGCTGTACGGTGACGCGGCATTTTGACAGCATCGACAGTTCGATGATACTTTCGGATGTATATATGCAGGGGCTTGACGATACCTACCCCTACGAAGCCCATGACAGTTCGGCGGCGGAGATGGAGATAGTGCGGACAAGGTACTACCCGCTGGATATGCAGTGGCTTTACGACCCGCAGGAGGGCTTGCAGCACAAGCTGGACTATTCAAACCGCGCAGTCAGGGCAGAGGGCATGACCTACGAGGGCTGGCGGCATGAGGATATAATGTACAAGGCATCGGGCGGACTGCTTTCGGGCAGGAGGATAAACCGCCTGCGTATAACAGGGGGCAGGAAAGGGGTGTTCACCACAGTGTGGGCATACGATGACCGTTACGGACAGAGAGAGGAGGAACAGGGATGATAATACTTATAGGCGACAGCGGGCAGGTAACACTGCCCTGCGGCGATCTTCTGGGATGTATGGGAGAAAATATACTCAGGACGCACAAGGTCATGCACCCGAAATTCGGCAGTGCATATTATACTATGAAGTTCGTTTACGGGGACGGCAGTTATGAGGAAGCCTATGTGACCGACGGCGTACTTGTCATGACCGAACAGCTTCTGCACTCGGTCGGGAGAGTGAGTATGCAGTTTCAGGCGACGCTGGTGGAAAATACTGATGTCAGCATATTCAAGTCGGAGATATTTTCCGCAAGGATAGGGGAGTCGCTTTCGGCTGCACCTGAGGAAAGCTGACGAAAGGTGACCTCCTGCCCGCCGCCCCCTGACTGCCGCATGATGCGGCGTATCAACAGAAATTACGATACCGGAAAAGGAGGATAAAAATGGCAGTCAAAGGTATAGATATATCGAAATGGCAGGGAGATGTGGATCTTAACAAGGTGAAGGCGGCGGGTTACGAGTTCGTGATGATAAATGCGGGCTACGGCAGGTACGCTTCGCAGAAGGACAAATACTTCGAGGACAACTACCGCAAGGCAAGGGCGGCGGGTCTGGGCGTGGGGGCGTACTGGTATTCCTACGCCCTTTCTCCGCAGGAGGCAAGGCAGGAGGCAAAGGTATTCATGCAGGCGGTGGCGGGCAAGGTGTTCGATTATCCGCTTTGCTATGATATTGAGGACAGCAGCCAGTCAAAGCTGTCGTCCTCGGTGATAGGGGATATGGTGAACAGCTTCTGTTCCTATGTAGAGGAAAAGGGCTGCTATGCGGCGCTATACAGCTATGCAGATTTCCTGAAAAACAAGGTGCCCGCGCAGGTCAGGCAGAGGTACGATGTATGGGTGGTAGCCTTTGATGTCAGCAAGCCGCCCTACAGCGGGGAATACGGGATGTGGCAGTACACTTCCTCGGGGAAGGTAAGCGGCGTGAACGGCAATTGCGATCTTGACTACGCCTACAAGGACTATCCCGCCATAATGGCGGAAAAGGGACTCAACGGCTACCCGAAAGGCGGCAGGAAACCGCTGGATAAAACGGGGTACAGGCAGGGTGATGAGGGTATAGGCGTATACGCGCTGAAAAAGCTGATAGGCATCGCCTGTTCAAAGGGGCTTGTCCCCAAAGCCCTGGACGACAACGGCGTATTCGGCAAAGGCACCGAACTTGATGTGAACGCACTGCTTTCCCGCTGGGGCTTTGAAGAAAACGGCACCGCAGGCGAAGGCTTCATCTCACGCCTTGCGAAAGAACTGGAATAATATATCCTACGAACTGCGGAGACTGCTGAGGGAAACCTTTCTGAAGAAAGGTTTCCCTCATGTCAATTTATTGACATTGGCTTCTTTCCAAAGACTTTTGCCTCTTTTGGTCGGGGGCAGCGAGGTCTTAAAGGATTTGCGGGTATCGGACGTTTGTTATGTTCCGCGAGGTAGCCTGCCCCCGCCCAAAAGAAACGAAAGTTTCAGAGAGAAATCCGGGGGACAGCTTTTCTTCAAAGAGATTTGCATCAGCAGGCTTCACGGTCGGTAGTATAAATCATGGTGATGTATTTAGGATGATATTGTTGTTTATACAACAAGGACTGCCGCGTCATGCAGCAGTCCTTGTTTTTTAGTATTCAAAGAAATCGTTCGGTATGCCCGGTGAAGCTGTGTCGGTATTGACAGGCTCCGTATTTATCGGGTCGGTATTCACGGGATCGGTGTATACAGAATCCGTGTACGCGGGATCCGTATAAGCGGGATCGGTGTACGCGGGATCAGTCCAGGTGGGATCGGCGGTGGTGGTCACGGGGTTGCCGTACTCGTCTGTCACTGCCGTCCAGTCTGTATATTCGGGCTGGCTCTCGGTAGTCTCGGAGGTCGTCTGTGTCCACTGGGTGGAGGTAGTGGTCACTAGGGAGGAATCCTCATCAACAGGTCTTTCCTCCTCGAGTATCTCGCCCATCTGTATAACGCCCCAGAAGTCGTTCTGCTTTACCCAAGCCCTGCCGTTGTTTATCGGTCTTGCCTGTGCAAATTCGCCCGAACGCACTACCTGCTCGCCTGTGAAATCGTAGTAGCTGTAGTAGCCGTCCTTGTATACGGGTATATAATCATCACAGAACAGATAGGGGTGTATCAGCATCTGGTCGTCATTCAGCAGACCGTTGTAAGCATTGGGGTCGCCGTCGCATATAAAATCTATGACGGTATTGCCGTCGTGGTCGAGATAGCCCCATTTGCCCGAAGCGTTCATGAATGCCACCAGCGTTGAGCCCACGCCCTTGTAGGCGGGTGCATAGTAGGCATCGTACTGACAATCGACTATCAGACTGCCTTCCTTTGCCAGTCCGCAAAGTGCGCCTTCGGGGACTTTAACGACGTAATTGCCGTAATCGTCCAGCTCCACATTTGCTTCGGTCACAGCCACAGTCTTCTTGCCTGTATACTCTGTAACGGACTCATCGCCCTTCTGACCCGTGAATAACTTCTGCGACTGGGTGTCCCAGTAGTATACGGGGTCGTCCGCTTCGGTGTGGGCGGGGATGTCTGTTACCTGACGCTTATCGTCTATGGTGCGGTATTCGTATTCGTGCTTGCGCTCGTCTATCACGTTCAGCAGAACTATCTCGCCGCAGCTGCAAACGTAGTAGTCGTCGTATTCGGGCTTGATGACAACATTTCCCGCATAGTCTATAAGCCCGTACTTTCCGCTGTCCCTGATAACGGAGTAGTTTATATACATCTTGCTCGTGGCGTTGTCAGGGTCGATACGGCTGGCATCGAATGATATTATATTATCCGCCTGTACCGATGGTCTTATCAACCAGCTGTAAACCTCTTCGCTGTCAGCGGTGACAGTGGGGCTGTAACTGTAAGAGTCCGTCTTTTCGTTTTTGCCGCCGACTCTCGCATTCGTGCCGGGGATGGTACACCCCGCCATCAAAACAGCCGACATCACAGCAGCAGCAGTGCTGCGCAGTAGCTTGTTCATCAGATATCCTCCTTACGGTAGTTGTTGCCGCCTTTATCAAAAAGTTCCGTTTTTCTGTATCATATCACGGAACGGTATAGTAAACGATATTAGAAATTGCACTTTTAGAACGAGTAAAAGTTCGATATATGCTTTTGCGAAGTTCGTAAAAGCAGCAATTTCAATATCGTTTACTATAACACAAATACTATTATATACCATACCAACGTCCCTGTCAATACAGCTTTGGGTGAGATAGTCGTGAAATTTTTCATCACATACCCGAAAAATTTTAGGCTTTTTTACACAAAACACACTCCCGCCTGAGACGGATACCTATATAGAAGTTTTGCCCCCAAGCGTTTAAACGCTCAGGGGCATTCTATTTTATACGGTTGCTAAGATAAATCAGAATTTGTCTATTAACGCAGAACGCAGTTATATCGAACCGCTGACCCG
>NZ_CAMHRZ010000188.1 GCF_946187255.1 uncultured Ruminococcus sp. | reverse complement strand
TATAGTTAAAACCCATGAGAGGAGGTCAAATTTTATGTCGATGATGAGAGCCTTGAAAATGAGCATATCCGTTGGCATAACCGCAGGCTCGATAGTATACGGGCTGACTCGCGGTACACGCCGTTCGGGGCGCAGGCTGAAAGCGCGGGCAGGGAAGGCTCTGCGCTATATTATGCGCGGATTTTAGCAATATGAAAAGGGCTGCTGCGTGTGCGGCAGCTTTTTTCATGCGGCAGGGGACTACCCGCCGTTCAGCAGTTCATACTGTCTGCGTATCCTTTCCGCCGCCTTCTGACGGAGATCCTGCGGAGCAAGTATCTCCAGTACGGGACCGTAGCTCAGCAGTCTTATCAGCAGGTCGGTCTCGTCGTTTTTGTCGTACCACAGACGGACAGTCACCCTGTCTTTCTCACGTTCGGTGCGCTTTTCGTAGGCGGCAAATTCCATGAGAAAACGCTCGTCCGCACCGCGTTCCGAAGATACGGATACTACCAGCGGCTCACTGCACCGCAGGTTTTCGGTGTCGGGCTCTTCCGACGGCTCTTCGTGGATACGGGTATCATGCACACTGCATATCCTTGCGAGATTTATGACAGTCGCACCCCTCTTTCTGCCGGTGCAGAACACCCTGAACTTGTCATCCCGCTGAGAGTACTCTATCCTGCGGGGAAGATATCTTCCCGCTATCATCTTTCCGTATCGGCTCTTGAATTCGATCTCTATGACGCGGTGTTCCTTTACAGCCGCCAGCACCCTGCGGAAATTCCTGCGGTAATCGGGGTCGGAAAAGGGATCGCCGTCGCAGTACCTGTCCACATAGCGCACTGCGTTCGTCCTGTAAAGGGGCGGCACGTCCGCCACTCTGCGGCAGAGTGCGGCGAGTTCGGCATCATCGAGGAACAGGCATATTCTCGGGTCGTCCAGCTTTGAGCGCAGCCAGCGCTTTTGCAAAGCAGTGAGGATATGCGGCGGTTCGCTGACCGTCACAGGGTGGAGTATGCCCGCTTTGTCCTGTGTCAGCAGACCCCAGTCGCTGCTGTCAGTCTGCGGCAGCAGTTTTTTTGTGAGAAACAGCCCCGAATCGCGGAAGCCCTCACGCGCCACTATCTCACGCACTTCCTTGTCGGTCATCGCGTGTTCGGTGAGTATCTGTGAGACGATACGGTAATAGGTCCCGTACACTTCGTTGAATATTTTCAATGTCCGCACCTCCCCTGTGTGCTGTCAGTCTTCTTGGCAGTACATCCTGTACATTCTCTCCACATCCTCGTTGAAGCGGCTGCGAATATCCTCTGTGCCGCCCTCCAGCCGCTTTATCCTGCCAATGAAGGTCTTTACCCACTTCATGGCTTCCTTCGGGTCGCATATATCCAGCGTGAGGGTGAACTCGTTCTCGCCTGTCTTTTCCAGCTTTCCGCAGCGCTTTTCGCGTTTCAGCCTTTCGATTATGTAGTTCTCCTTTTCCTCGTCCGCGTGTATCACCATGACAAGGGGCTCCGCATTTTTCACTTCGGCAAGAGATACCCCGAAGCTGCGGGCGGACAGCTTTGCGTACCTCTCCGCTATATCATCGGGACGATCAAATATACCGCCAACTTTTGGCAGAGGAAGATAATCCAGCGTGAAAGTGAGAAATCTGTCCTCAACGGGTGAATAGGCTGCGAGAAAGCGCCTGCCTGTCTGCACCGATGAAAGCACTTGCAGCGGGAAGACCGTTTTGCTTTTGCCGTTTTTCAGCTTTACAGCCAGCGTCCTGCCCTCATTAATGGCTTCAAGAGAGGTCAGCAGCACCTCATCCTCCAGTGTGTGGACGATGTAGTTGTGCTTGAAGAAGAAATGCTCGTTTTTCATCCCTGTCATTTTGAGTATGCTGTTTCCGATAAGCCCGAATTCCTGTGTCTCCGAGAAAAACTTGACCGCATCGCATATACCATCGCTGTCCAGCCATTCCTCTGCGGAATCGCCGCTTAGCCAGTAGTATACCGACCTGCCGTGTTTTTCGCAGTACATTATGCCCTCATCCACATATTCACGAAGTTTCAGGCGCACAGTCTGTTCATCGGGGCATACCCTGAGTACTTCTCCCAGTATATCACTGAGTTCGCGGGAGGTGTGCTCTTCGCCGTCGGACATTATATCTAGCAGCAGGAAATGCAGGCGGATATCATTATCAGTGAAACTGCGGGTGTAAAACGCCTGATATAGCGGGTTTTCGGCTATCCTGCCCGAATCCACCGAGATAGCCACCTGCTTTCCGCGAACGGAGTCGTCATACACAAGACAATTTCCCAGCCAGCTCTCAACTCTGCGCTTTTCGTCATCGTATGTGCGTGCGCTTTTCTTGTCGAAGTCGTTCCTCACCTTGTAGCCGTATATGAAAAAGTCCCGCACATAATCGCGTGTCTTTTCAAAATTCTTGATAAGCTCGGAAAATCCCGCCATGTATCCTTACCTCCTGTCCTGTCAAAAAAAGGCGGGAGTTTCCCGCCTTTTCTATGTATTCAAAGTGTGTATTCCACTGTGCAGTAGACCTTGCCTTCTTCACTTCTCAGGCATACGATGCAGCCCTTTTCGGTGTTGAACCTGTCCGCGTAGATGATATCTCCGCGCCTTATCGGCACCTTGTACTCAGCCCTGAGACGTTTTGCCTGCCCGCACTCGTCGAAAAGCTCATCGGTAATATCGAGATAACGGGCATTGTTGACATGAGAGTTCATATCGATATCACTGCGTCTAATGGGCACCTGACAGGTAATTGCGGGTACCTCATCGGGAATGGTGATCTTCCTCGGGAGCTGTTCCATCTCCATAGGCTCATAGCATTTCACCTGTGCGATCAGATCGGAGGATATCCTGATGGGACGGCAGGTATTTACGTCCATGAAAGCGCCGCCTGCGATCGCCTTTACGCAGACATCGCCCTTTTCTCCCAGTATCAGCGTATTTCTGAAACCGTACATACGGTTGAGCTCGTAGGTCCATGTCTTTGTGAAGACTCTTTCGCCGTAGGCGGGTCGTCTGACTATATCCACCTGTCTGTTGGTCAGGAACATGACGCTTCCTGTTTCCTTGAAAAACGGTGAGAGCACAGGGTGATTCATCAGGTGAAGATCCGAAGTATCCTGCAAAAGATCGATGATACCGCTGTTTCTTATCACACCCTTCTCGCCCAGCTGCGAGCAGTATATCCTTCTTTCCGTCTCAAACATTATTTCCTCCAATATCCCATATCTTATCCGTTATATCCCATACCTTATTATAAATAAAGAGCAGCCGTCCGACTGCTCTTTAAATAATCAATCCTCGTCTTCTTCGCCGTCGGAAGACTTGTCATCATTACCGTACATATAACCGTACTTGTAACCGTACTTATAGCCGTATTTGTAGCCGTACTTGTATTTGTAGCTGTACTTTCCGCCGTACTTACCACCCGAAACGGATACGTTGTTTACTACGATACCCAGCAGAGCACCGTCCGCCATCTTTATGGCGTCGATAGCCTCGCCTATGGTATCATAGGTGGAATGTCCGTGCTTAGCTACCATCAGTATACCGGCGATGGTATCGAGCAGTGTAAGTGCATCGGTAACGATGTTTATAGGCGGAGTGTCAACTATGATATAATCATAATGTTCACTCAGCTGCTCGATGAACTCCTTCATATTATCCGAACCCAGCATTTCCGAAGGGTTGGGAGGGATAGGACCGCAGGTGATGATATCAAGACCCTCGATAACATCTGTGTGGACAACTTCCTTGAAAGAGTTGGTGCCGCTTATGAGGGTCGTGATGCCCACATCGTTCTTGAGGTTGAATACTCTGTGCTGAACGGGCTTTCTGAGGTCGCCGTCGATCAGCAGTACATGGCTGTTGTTCTGTGCAAGAGTGATAGCTATATTAGCCGCAACTGTGGACTTACCCTCCGAAGCCAGTGCGCTGGATACAGCGAATGTCCTGTTCTTCTTTGTGGAGAGGGCAAATGAAAGGTTGGTTCTGAGGTTCTTGTAGGCTTCGGTAACGGGGAACGCTATCCCCTCATCCATAAGAGTTCTTCTTTTGGTCCTGTGACCTGAATCTGAGCGCTTTTTAGTACTTGCCATACTTGTTGGAACCTCCCTTCGTGTCCATGAAAATGTCGGGGATCTCGGCAAGGACAGGAACACCGAAACGATCCTTCAGTTCCTCACCGCTCTTAACAGTATTGTCAAAGAAGCTGGATACGATAGATATACCTACCGCCAGCGCAAAGCCTGCAATCATGCCGAGAAGCAGATATCTCGGGATATTCGGGCCGCTGGGACCCGTAGGCACCTTAGGAGGCGATACTGTTTCAACAGAACCTGCCTTGGTTGTACGCATGATTATCTCAGGAGCGATATCCGAGATGTAAGTGCAGATATCAGCGGAGAATTTCGGCACCTGACTGGTAACAGTGACCTGAAGTACCTCAGTATTGTTTATCGCTGAGATGGAGATAAGTCTCTTGATCTGTCCGGTGGGGATATACTCTTTGCCTTCGTCATTGATGCTGATGGTGAAATAGTTCTTCAGATCCTCGATATCGTAATCTTCGATAAGTCTGTCGGAGATCTTCTCATAAACGATAGTATCGTCGAGGATAACGATATAAGTAGCTGCGAGGCTTCTTGCGGTATTAAGATCCTGCGCGTTGATCTGATTTTGGTCCTCATCGGATCTTGAACCGTTGGTGACATAGATCTTGATGCTTGAAGTATACTGCAAAGGCAGTACGAATTTCGCATAGCTGTATCCCGCGATGCCTGCCAGCAGAGTGATAATGATTATCATCCTGATATGCGCAAGCAGGATACCCAGTATTTCTTGTATACTGATCTCTTTCTCTTCCATAGTTAATGCAACACCTACCTGATTATTTTGTCCGCCGCTGCGGAAATTAAACGTATTATGCCAACATACCTTAACATTATACACTATAATTTATTATTTGTCAACTGCATTAACAACAAAAAAATAACTTTAAATAAGCCTTTTTTTCATATTTATAGAAAATGACGTAGTTTCGGTGATAATTTTGCATCCGAACGCGGTCGCGACCTGAAAAAACTGCGTATTTTCTGTATTTTGCCGTATTTCCCGCATCATTAGGCAGGAAAATTCACGTTCCGAAAAAGTTATCTTTTTGTTGCGTTTACACTTTGTCTTTACTTTTGGAAGAAAATGTGATATAATAGACCCATATTTGTTTGACATTGATAAATATAAAGGGTGATGATATATGAGCGCTTTCGTTGAATTCAGCAATGTGAGAAAGACCTACAAGACAGGTGAGGTGGAGATACACGCATTGAAGGATGCTTCCTTTGAGATAGAAAAGGGTGAATTCTGTGTCATAGTCGGGGCTTCGGGTGCGGGCAAGACCACCATACTCAATATACTGGGCGGTATGGATACGCTGACATCGGGCAGTGTGAAGCTGGACGGCAGAGAGATATCCAAGCTGAACAAAAAGGAGCTGACGGCGTACAGGCGCTATGATATCGGCTTCGTATTCCAGTTCTATAATCTGGTGCAGAACCTGACGGCGAAAGAGAATGTGGAGCTGGCGGCGCAGATATGCAAGGACCCTCTTGATGCGGAGAAAGTGCTGAAACAGGTGGGTCTTGGGGAGAGAATGAAAAATTTCCCCGCACAGCTTTCGGGCGGCGAACAGCAGCGTGTGGCGATCGCCAGAGCGCTGGCAAAAAACCCCAAGCTGCTGCTTTGTGATGAGCCTACGGGCGCTCTCGATTACAATACGGGCAAGGCGGTGCTCAAACTGCTCCAGGATACCTGCCGCAAAAGCGGTATGACAGTAGTCGTGATAACCCACAACTCTGCGCTGGCGGCTATGGCGGACAGGATAATCACCGTAAAAAGCGGCACTGTGGAGAGCATGAGACTGAATGACGAGATAGTTGATGTAGAGAACATCGAGTGGTGATGCGCATGAGATCAAAACTGGCAGTGTCGGCACTGCGTGATATAAAGGGCACTCTCGGGCGCTTTATGGCAATACTTTCCATAATCGCGCTGGGCGTGGGATTTTTTTCGGGTGTCAGGGTCACAACGCCGACAATGGTAGGTACCATAGGCGGTTTCATGGAGGATCATGAACTGTTCGACTACCGTATAGTATCCACTCTCGGCTGGGAGGAAAGGGATGTGGAAGCGCTTCGCGGCAGAGATGATGTTCGTGCGGCAGAGGGCGCGTATCTGCTTGACCTTATGTTCAAGGATGAGGAAGAACAGGCGCTTGTCATGAAAGTCCATTCCCTCACCGATGAACTGGATACCCCCGAGATACTGGAAGGCAGGCTCCCCGAAAACGCCGATGAATGTGTGATAGACGGCAAGACCACTTACAAAGTTGGGGACAAGCTGTATGTAAGTACCGAAAACAGTGAGGATTCACTGGACAGCTTCCGCCCCCGTGAGGTGACGGTGGTGGGGCGAGTGTATTCCCCGATATATGTGCATTTTGAAAGGGGCACCACTTCTCTCGGCAACGGTTCCATAAACGGATACATAATGCTCAAAAAGGAAGCTTTCGATATGGAAGCGTACAGCGAGCTTTATATAAAGCTGGATCATGAGCTGGAT
>NZ_CAMHRZ010000187.1 GCF_946187255.1 uncultured Ruminococcus sp. | reverse complement strand
TGTATTATTAGCACACAAAACTACCGCTCTAGTAAAGCGCGGCAATCACAAAACTATGAGCGTGGACAATCAACCGTCCACGCTCATTCTTTCTGCGTAAATACATTGCCGCGCGTCTTCCAGCGAGGACAGCGAAGCGTCTCCGAGCGGTCGTTCAGCAGTCCCTTGTGTTAAAGGCAGAATTACCCGTGATAGGGTCAAGCGCACAAAGTTAGCGCCCCAATAAAACGCACACAGAAATGTCATTCATCCTTTTCCGCATTCTCGCAACGTACTGCGGGGGTGTCGCCCCTCATTCTTCGGGTCGAGAGATCAACGAGCTTACGCCGTTGATCTCAGCGCGGGCGGTGTGTCACGCGCGTTAGTTTGTGCGGGTATTATGCTTTTGCAGACGCGGTTAATTTGTGACCGCCCGCGCTATTTGGGCGTTAGCTTGTTGTTCTATTTACGGCATTATTGTCGCGTCGCTTTTGTGCCTTGACCGAGAGGCGTATGCGACTGCGTCGGCATTTGCCTCTCGAGCTCTCCGCAAGCCTGCTGGCGCGAGGCTTGACCGCGCGCTTTGGTTCGCGGCTTTGTTTGTTGTGTGCGCTTGTTTGCTTCCGCGAAATCTACCCTTACGCCCGAGGACCCCACTTGCAATACAGCCGAAGCTGTGTTATACTATGTTCAGTATTTCAGTTTAAGGCAGACCTCTATGGACTTATCCACATTTGCGGCAAAGGTATCGCCGTCCGAGGGCTTGCCCACCAGTCTGCCGTAATGAACGGGTATAGCTGCGGCGGGCTTTATTATGTTCACAAGCTCAGCCGCCTGTTTGGCATTGAGGGTAAAGGTGCCCCCCGCAGGCACACATATTATATCACACTTCACCGCTTTGGCTTCGGGGGTGGCATCGGTGTCGCCGCAGACGTATATGCGCTTGCCGCCCATTGTCACAACGTACCCCAGCCAGCCGTTTTTCTTCGGATGGAAAGGCTTGAAAAGATTGTACGCTGCCACTGCGTCAATGGGCACGCCCTCAACTTCGGCACTGAAAGCGGGGTGCATATATGTCACCATATTCTCCCCGATATCCGATCTTTTGAATACCCTCTCCATAGTTGAGGGCGCAACGAAGCGGGTCTCCCGCGTTGCCACCTTTGCGATATCCTCGGGCGAAAAATGGTCATAATGCTCGTGAGTTATGAATACTATATCCGCATCATGAGGCTCACCCGATATATTCAGCGGGTCAAAGTATACCACCTTTTCGGCGGCGATACGGATACTGTTCTGTTCGTTTACGGTCAGCTTATCCAGCATGGGAAAGATCTCCTTTCGCAAATTCATATTAAACGACATTGAAATTGCTTCCTTGCGAACTTCGCAAAAGCATATATCGCACTTTTACTCGTTCGCAAAGTGCAATTTCTAATTTCGTTTAATATACCTTTAACAGTTTAACACAATTTAGCGCAAATGTAAAGTCATTATGGAATATTTTTAACGATATACACAAGGAACGGAGGAAAAATATGGCAGTACAGGCAAAACGCGGCTTCGAGCCCAATGATATACGCGACTTTTCACCCAAGGCACAGGAGGTGCTCCACACAGCGGCGGAGGAGGTATACTTCCTCATCAATCGCGGCTACCCCGTAAAAAGCGTGACCACCTTTGTGGGAAACCGCTATCAGCTTTCCGAGAGACAGCGGCTGGCGCTGGCAAGGGTGGTATCCCCCGAAGCGAGCATCACCGCCCGTCTCAGCAAACAGCTCGCCCCCGAAGATATGGCGGGCAGATGCATACACATAGACGGTTTCAATGCGCTTATCACACTGGAGATAGCTTATTCGGAGTCCATGCTTTTCCGCTGCATGGACGGCACCATCCGCGATCTGGCGGGGCTTCACGGCACCTATCGGCTGATACCTCAGACCGACCTTGCGATAAAAGCCCTCATCGATACCCTCAGCGAACTGAAAGTCAGCGGA
Organism: uncultured Ruminococcus sp.; assembly: GCF_946187255.1. Lineage (GTDB taxonomy): Bacteria > Bacillota > Clostridia > Oscillospirales > Ruminococcaceae > Hominimerdicola. Next base: position 4,706 of record NZ_CAMHRZ010000187.1, on the reverse strand, counting down.
GCGGTCATATACCTCGATGCCCCCGTTTCCAATTCGGGACGGCTGAAAACGCGGATATACGACCTTTGCGGGGATATACCCTTCAAGCTGGAAGTAAATGTCACCGAACCTGTGGACACGATACTCAAATCAAAGCCCCTCATCTCTTCGGGTGATGCGATAATCCTGGACGAATGCGAAAGCTGGTTCGATCTGACAGGCACCGTCATTGCCCGCAGGATAGGCGATTATCCCTACGTCGAATTTGCAGACGGGATATACTCCCGCTGAACATACCGATCAAATACAAGGGCGGTACGCACTTCACAATGCATACCGCCCGCAGTTATGCAAAAAAACTCCCCCGCGCGGTGCGGGGGAGTTTTATTATCCGGATATCACATCTCGCGGTAATCGATCATACCGTAAGTTGCTTCGCCCTTTCTGTTGGTCATATCCTTCAGCTGTGCAACTACCGAAGTATCTGCCGCGCCGTTTCTCTTGATAACGGCGATCTTGTACTTAGGATAGATAGCGCCCATATTCTCGATCTTCTCGGGAACCATCAGCTGTCTGAACGCGGTATTTACATCATTCAGAACTGCTTCGGGAGCGGGCTGACCTGCTTCGGTGGGTATCATAACAACGAACTCATCCGAACCTGTACGGTATATAGATCTTCCTGTGAATATATCGCTCAGGGTATCAACTGTGCGGACCAGCAGACGGTCGCCTGCGTCGTTGCCGTATCTTGTGTTGATCTCACTGAATCCGAGTATATTGAACATCAGGAAGTAGCAAGGCCTGTCGGCACTTACTGTTGAATTCTCCATATCCATCGAGAAGGATACACGGTTGTTGGCATTTGTCAGCACGTCCTTGAACATAGCTGTATTCAGCGACTGTCTGGTCTGTGCGTTCTTTGCGATGGTGGATACCAGCTTCTTGTTGATCCTTTCCTGTCTCTTGTTGATGAAGAAGAATACTACTGTTACTACAACTATGATGACACCGAATGCAAGGAGGAACATCCTCATGGCGTTTACCAGTGCGTAAATGTCGTTCTTGGGTGCGTTAAGCACGAATATCCAGCCGTGCTTTTGCATATACACATAGCTTGCGATATACTTTGTATCGCCGTCTGAGTACTGCAGCTGACCTTCAACGTCCTTATTTGTGCCTGCGTACTTCTCACAGAGCTTTCTGAGGTCTGCGATATTAACGTTCTCGCCTACCTGATCCTTGTCGTCATTGAAGATGTAAGTAGCGTCGCTTGCCTTGATCATGTAGTAGAAAGAGTTTCTGAGACCGAAGTTCTCGTTCTTCTTTATTACCTCTGAGTCAGCCGAGTTAGCGTTCGCGCCGGAGATCCTGTCCAGCGTATTGATCAGACCTTCGGTAAAGATACCCATACCGACCAGACCTATGGGCTTGCCGTTGCTGCCGTATACAGCCTTGTACATCGATACTATCTGCTTGCCGGATGCAGGCGAGACCATGATGCCTGTGTTGTATACTTCCTTGCCGCGGTCTACCATAGCGTCCTGTAACAGCTTCAGGCTATCACCCTGACGTGTAGCCTTGCCGATAGAACCCATCATCGAGGAGTGGGTCAGAACCGTGGTATCCCACTTGGACATATAGATACCCTCAAGGTAGGGGATATCCAGTGCAAAGTCTCTTGTGAATTTCTGTGCGGCCTCTTTAAGATCCTCATTATCGGGATCCTCCAGCAGCTCCAGTACCTGTTTAGCCTTACTGAAGTCCTTCAGCTGTCTTTCCGATACGTCAACATAGTTCAGGATGACCTGAGCACGCTCATCGGTTGTCATATTCATGTTGGCATCAGCGTTATCTCTTGCTCGTGTACTTACTGCTTTTGTGATAAATAATGTCAGACCGACCATGATAACAAGCTGTATGATCAGTACCAGGTTAAGGTTGGTGCCGCCCTTTTTCTTTTCTTTTTTCTTCAATTTAGCCATATCCCACAACTATCCTTTCTTTACTCGGGAAGTTACGCCCGATTATTTTTTTATGCATTACAGAAGATCCTGTCCGTCAGCCGAAAAGACCGAACAGACCTTTCTTCTTTTTGCCGTTGCCAAGCTCCTCCAGGAACTCCTCGTCATCATCGTCGTCATTCTCTGCCGCCATCATCAGGCTGCTGACGCGGTTTTTAAGAAGATCGCTCCTGGAAGATCCGACACCGCCCATCGGAGTGTCGGGTATCGGTGAGGATACCGATTGTACAGGCGGCTGTGCGCCGTACTGTAATGACTGGACGTATCCCTGATTTACAGGTGCTGCTGCGGGCATACCGTTGGGCATTCCGCTGAACATCTGGTTTGCGGCATATCCGCCGCCCGTTCCCAGCATCTCCGACAGAGGGATCATCCTGTCGGGCATCACCACACTGCCCATAGCGTTTTCGGGGCTCATCTGTACGATGTAGCTTACACATCCGCTGCATGGTAGCATGGGACTGCGGTTTATGGTGTCGATGAGTACCATCGAGTCCACAGCGACTTCGTTGCCGTAGGTCTGCATATTGCGCATCGCATCGACCTCAGCGTGAACGCTCATCGGGACTCCGTTCATCATCTCTGTATGGCTCACGCCATTGTAGACCCTGCCTGTTCTTGATAATATAACGCATATCGTCTCATCGGGTGCGATGAACTCTCCGCTCTGCGCTCTTGCATTTGCTACTTCAAGCGCAATATTATAAATGGCTTCAAATGTCATATTTCTTAAACCACCTTTCCATCTGCCTGACCGCGTACTTCCGAAAGCGGCAGAAACTCTATGTGTGTTCTTATTGTATACCTTGACCAACAAATTGTCAATAGAAACCGCTATTAATTAAAGGATATTGCTAAAACTTCGTATGTTTGCACAATTTTTACCTGCAATGCCATGTCATAATGACAACACCGCCAACCCTTATTTTGCTAATTATTTTGTCTAAATTGCTTGAATATCCCCGTTCATTAACTTCTTTTGATGTCTCAATCATACAGTTCTGTTATTTTTCTTAAACGTTTGATACACTAAAAGTAACATCGAGGTTTTTCTTCGTCATTTTGCACAATATTAACCAAGAATGCAGTGCGAATTCCGCCACTGCATTGCAAAAACCGCCATAGCAATGCCATGACGGTTCCCGCAGGTATATTTTGGTGAAGAAGTGTCCTTATCCTTTGTACTACTGTTTTTCTGTATTTTCCGTGACTCTTTCTTGAGTATATTATATCACGATATTATCATCGCGGGGACTTTTTGTCACGAATTGCAGTTTTTTTGTCATGAATTGTAAAACCCACTGATAAGGACTCTTTCACCCATTACAGCCTGTCCTTCAGGCTGTCTGTTTCTATATAATAATTTGAATAATCCACCCTGTTCGCCACCACTGTCAGCCTTTTATCCGCGATCATCTGCGTGGGGTCACTGGGGTAGGTCTCGCTTTGAAAAACGAACTTTTTTCCCGTTTCGGGGGAGGTATAGAAGCAGTCGATGACGTACCCGTTTTTATAGCTGTCATAGCGCACTTCCAGCCTTTCGGGAGTGATGCGCACGTTATCCGTTGCCAGCCTGTACTTCTCCCTCTGCTCGAAACGCGGCAGTATGAACAGCTTTATCACCGTTACGGATATACCCATACATACCGCAGCCACCGCAGCAGCTACAAGACCCACTGTCCAGAACAGCAGAAGTGCCACCACTATCACAGCCACGGCGGCAATTATTGCAAATACCATAGTTCTCTCCTTTTTTTGTCAATATATGACCATGCCCCCCGCAAGGCTAGACCTTACGACGGGGGGCGGATCGCTTATCATATAAAACTCTTTTTCGTTCCGCGACTGCCCTTCGGGGACAGTCCTCTCCTCTCAGACGCACGCGCCTCTCCAAACGCCTGCGCATATACAGCCTTTATCTGTAGTTATCGGCTATCTCCCTCAGATACTCCTTAGCCTGCTCGATCACGTTATCGGGTGCCAGTATCTTCGCCCTGCTGCCGAACTGGAAGAACCAGCCCCAGAATGTGGGCGCGATCTGTACATCGACTGTAAGATAGAAAGTATCATCGGGGTTTTTGTGGGGGTGGCAGTTCATTCCGAACTTATCGATGACCACGTTGGCAAGAGAATTGTCGAACTGCATGGTCACGCTCTCGGTCTTGCCGCCGAACATACCGTACAGCGACTGCATATTGCTGACCTCTGCGCGTTCATCATCGCTCAGCTTTCTCGCGTTTGCCTCAGTGACCTCTACACCTATCATTCTGTCAACCCTGTATCTGCATATCTTGCCATGCTTGTTGCAGTAGCATACGAGATAGTAGTTCTCGTTCTCCCACACCAGCGAATACGGGGATACCGTATAAGGCTCGCCATTGTGTTTGAGTATCTGCTTCTTATCGGGGTTGAACTCGGTATACTTGAACCTGATCTCCTTCTCTTCAAAAATACCTTCCTGTATACGATTTACAGAATAGTAGATTTGTTCGTTGAAGTTCTTGGCACGGTTATCGACATAGATCTGCCTGCGCAGTTCCTTGCCCATATAATCGCTTGTCAGCGACTGCAGCTTCTTTATGAGATCCTGTGATTTCTTTTTTGTCAGGAACCTGCTGGAAGCTACCGCGTCAGCCAGCACGAAGAGCTCTTCCTGCTGGAATACCCTCGCGCCCAGGTAGTATGCGTTGGAGTGTCCGTCCT
>NZ_CAMHRZ010000186.1 GCF_946187255.1 uncultured Ruminococcus sp. | reverse complement strand
GGCGTGAGGGTTTTGGCGCGCAGAGGGGGTATGGGGGGCTCCGTCCCCCCATTTAGATAATATATTGCATAAAGTTCCTCTTGTTCTCCAGCGCCGTCGTCGTCGGTCTCCCAAGATCTTCCCTCGCTCCTATCGAACACTTTACCTCGATAAATGACAGCTCGTCACGCGCTTTCGCCGCTTCCAGTTCCCTGTCAAGAGAATCGGGATCGTCAACACACACCGCATTCGGATACCCGCAAGCCTTCGCGATACCCACAAGGTCGATCTCTGCCGCCACCGTCGGCATCCCGCCAACTGTCTCATGCGCACCGTTATTTATGACCACATGGATGATATTCTTCGGCTTGTTGGCTCCCATTACCGCCATGCTTCCCATGTGCATCAGCACTGCGCCGTCACCGTCCACGCACCATATCCTCAGTTCGGGCTTGTTTATCGCTATTCCCAGTGCTATGGAGGAGGTATGCCCCATGGAGCCTACTGTCAGGAAATCGTACTTGTGGCTCTGCCCGTTGGCGGCTCTTGTCTCGAAAAGTTCGCGGCTGGGCTTGCCTGTGGTGGATACTATCGGGTCCTCGCCGCTTGCCTTGACGATGTGCTGTATTATCTCCTCGCGGAGCATCTTGTTATCGTTCTTGTATACCACCTTTGGCGCATCCGTCAGCGCACCCTTGCGGACTACTATCGCCACCTGCTTTCCCTTCGCCAGCACCTCGCGGAAATCAGCCATTACAGCCGTCAGCTCTTCTTCGGTGGTATCGGGGCTGAGTATGAAGGTCTTTATGTCCATATCCTCCAGCAGCCTGACTGTGACTTCCCCCTGATAGATGTGCTGAGGTTCGTCGTGTACGCCCGGCTCGCCGCGCCAGCCTACCACGAATATCATGGGGATGGCGTAGACCTTGTCATTCAAAAGGCTCGCCACAGGGTTGATGATATTGCCCTCGCCCGAATTCTGCATATACACCACAGGCACTTTGCCCGTTGCGAGATGATAGCCCGCCGCCAGTGCGGTGCAGTTGCCCTCGTTAGCTGCGATGATATGGTGGTGCTTGTCTATGCCGTAGGTGTCCATCAGGTAATTGCACAGCGCTTTCAGCTGAGAATCGGGCACGCCCGCATAGAAATCCGCACCAAGTATATTTACAAAGCTCTCAACTTTCATATCTCATTCTCCCACGTTCAGTATTTGCCCGTAAAGGCGCTCGATAGCATCCACCGTAAGCTTTATCGGGTGATTTTTAAGGCGTTCGGGATTTACGGAAGTCTTTAGCACACCTATATCCTCCGCCGTTTTCAACGTCACGGGCTCGAATGCCAGCTTCGCGACCATACCCGCGAAGGTCTCCCCGAGACTTTCACGCTCACATCCCAGCGCCGCCGCGATATCCTCATACACCCTTTCAAGATGCTTTTCACCTCTGGGGTCTGTGCAAAGTTCGGGGTGCTGTATCATATAAGGTATAAGCACGCTGTTGCACAGCGCCGCCGCATGACCGTGGGCTATGCCGTAAAGGGTCGTCAGCTTGTAGCACATGGCGTGACCCGCGGTGGTCTGGGTGATGTTTATCGCCTTGCCCGCCAGGTTTGCGGCTCTCAGCATATTTTCATTGGCGGCATCGTCATTGGAAAGATAGCCGTCCATATTCGCAGCTGCCATCCTGATAGCCTCGCGGGCATATCCCATGCTCTCATCATTTGAATTCACCGACCAGAAGGACTCCACCGCATGGCTGAGCGCATCCATCATCGTTGCTTTCTTCTGATATACGGGCAGGGTTTTGAGACAGTCCGCATCGAAAAGCACCGCTGAGGGTATACAGCTATAATCTCCCACCGACTGCTTCTCGCCGCCAAAGTATATGACCGCAAATCGTGTTGCCTCACTGCCCGCGCCCGCAGTCGTGGGCACGGCGAACAGGGGCACATCGTTGGGTATTATCTCCTGTTTCAGATAGCTTTCATTGCTGTCCATATTTGAGTACAGTTTGATGCATTTTGCCACATCGAGGGCACTTCCGCCCCCCACCGCGGCTACCATGTCGCAGTTATTTTCGCGGAAGACCTTTACGCCCTCCTCCACCGACTCATACTTCGGATTGGGCTGAAAATCGGTAAATCTTACCACCTTTATGCCTTTGCGTTCTTCTAGCTCTGCAAAATAACCGTCCAGTTTCAGGTATTTTATGGAACCGCCGCAGACGAGCAGTATCTTTTTTGCGCCGACCCTGTCGAGATAACCGTCGAGCTCCTTATAATTTTCGGTTGCTGTGAGTATTTCCTGCATGGTTCATTCCTCCGGTATAAGCCGTATTATGTCCTTGAAGGGCATACATATATCGTCACATTCCTTTGCGCGGTGATGTTCGAGTATCATCCTTGCCGCGTTCTGCATGGCGGGGAAGCCTGTCCTGGTCAGCTGGTTCGCGTATATCACCACGTTGACTCCCCTGTCACGGAATTCTTCCTCCGTCACGGTGTTGAAGGATGTGGGCACAACGACCAAAGGCGTGGTGCTGTCATTTTCGCGGAATTTCTCCACGAACTCGAATATCTCCGCAGGGTCTTTCTTCCTGCTGTGTATCATTATGGCATCAGCGCCCGCGCCCACAAAGGCGAAGGCTCTTTCCAGTGCGTCCTCCATGCCCTGTTCCAGTATCAGGCTCTCTATCCTTGCGCATATCATGAAATCTGTGGTTTTCTGCGCCTTTTTGCCCGCCTTTATCTTCTCACAGAAATCGGGTATGGAAGCCTGCGTCTGCTTGACTTCATTGCCGAACAGCGAGTTCTTTTTCAGCCCTGTCTTGTCCTCGATTATCACCATAGATACGCCCATGCGTTCCAGTGTGCGGACGGTATACACAAAATGCTCCGTCAGTCCGCCTGTGTCACCGTCGAAGATCACGGGCTTGGTGGTGACTTCCATTATATCGTCTATGGTGCGGAAACGGGATGTCATGTCCACCAGTTCGATATCGGGCTTGCCCTTTGCGGTGGAATCGCACAGCGAGGATATCCACATGGCATCGAACTGCCTTGCACCGCCGTCCTGATATACCACTGTATTCTCCGCGATAAGCCCCGTAAGTCCGCTGTGGGCTTCTATAGCTGATATGAGGCCTTTCATGGCGATAGCCTTTCTCAGACGGGCACGGCGCATATAGGGCAGGGACATATCAGCCCTGGCACGTTTTTCCAGTTCCTTGTACTTGCTGTCGGTGGAATAGGGGAATTCCACCAGCTGTCCGCCGTAGGATGCCAGTATGGAAGTCACCTCATCGCGTATAGGCTTCTGGAAGCCCTCGCGCCAGTCATCACCGTGTACAACATAGTCGGGGCGGTACTTTTCAAGGTTCTCCCTGTAGGAGAGCTCTTTCTGCTCCACCACCCTGTATACGCCGTTTATGTTCTCAAACATGACCTTGCGCTCACTGAAAGGCAGCAGAGGAAATCTCTTGTAGCTGCACACCGCTTCATCCGAAAGTACGCCCACCGTCAGCCTGCCCAGACGGGCAGCTTTCTTGATTATAGCGATATGACCGCTGTGTATCATATCGGCGGAAAAGCACATATACACACTGCGTTCCTCTATCTCCCTGAGCCTTGAAGATACCACCGCCAGATCTTCGGGGTCATCTATCTCTGCACACAGCCTGTCTTCAAAATCGAGAGCAAATATGTTCTTGTCCGCTGTCCCGTTGAGGGCGTTCTCGGCGTAGCACTTTCGCTTTGCTTCCTCACCGCTCTCGCAGTAGGCTATTATAGCATCCAGCCACTTGTTCCAGTCTTCCTTCAACAGCTTGTAAAGGGGCTGTGCCGCCATCGCGTCATTGAAGAACTCAATGCCCACCTTCTGCACTTTTCCGTCAGCGATAACTGCCTTGAAATCCTTCTCCGGCAGGGGCAGGGTACTGCTTACTGTCATACAGCTCGTCTCACTTGAAAGCACATCATCGAACACGGTGTTCTCGAAAACAAGGTCGCCGTGCATGAGGATGATATCCTTGTCTTTAAGGTACTCCCTCGCGCAGTATATGGAATAGATATAGTTGGTCTTGTCATACACGGGATTCTTCACGAAGGTGATATGCAGGGGCAGTTCGAGACTGTTACAGTAATTCACTAGCACCGTATCGAATGCACCAGTTGTCATAACAACTTCCGTTATGCCCGCCTCAGCCAGCATCCGCAGCTGTCGGCTGAGTATAGTCTCCCTTGCACCTATCTCTGTCATGCATTTCGGGTGTTCTCTCGTCAGCACTCCCATGCGGGAGCCCAGCCCGGAATTCAGTATCAATGCTTCCATGTTATATCCTCCGCATCATGACTTGTTATAGCGTTTCAGCGCTTTGAGTTCCGCTGTCAGCTTGACGCGGTTCACCGCGATCCCCTTGCCCCAGCGAAATATATACGCCAGAGGTCTCAGCAGCGGACAAGGATACAGCTTAGGATAACGCCTTGCCATGAATTCCTTTTCGGGAAACAGTCTCGCCTTTATAAAGCCGGACCTCGACTTGTCCCCGCTGCTCTGATAATACCGCTTTATCGTGTTATCCGCCGCCCTGGACCTGAAACCGTATGTATTCGAGGAAATAAAATAGTCCAGCATCTCCTGCTCTTTTTTGCTGAGTTCGGGGAATGCCTCCGACGAAAACACCTTGAACGCCAGTTCCCGCTGTTCCCGCTCAAAATCCGTTATACCCAGCTCATCCGTCTGTCGGCGGACGTACTCCATATCTAATGTATCCATCTTATTCTTCATGAACACATAGCAGTCCAGCAGAGAACGAAGTCCCGTGCCGCTCCTGCTGTAATGCTTGTACTCGTGGGCGAGCATAAATATATAAAAGTCCTCATCGGAAAAATGATAGCCGAACTTGTTCCCCTCATCCCGCACCATCAGCCGCATTGGGTCCTTGTAGTATTCGTGGAATATGGTATCGGGATCGAACAGCATCGTGTGCATCTCAAAGTTGAGCACGGGCGGTTTCAGGTATATGTCATGGTGCTTCTTCGCGTAGCTTTCCACAGTATAGCCCCGCGCAGTCATTATGTCCCTCATCTCCGCCGCCCGTGAAGCATCGAACAGCATATCGATGTCCGTCATCTCCCGCATACCGTTCTCGGGGTAGAGATCTTTCAGCAGAGCGCCTTTCAGCGGCATATACCATATCCCCCGCTTTTCCATCTCCTCCGTAATAGCGCCGCGTTCGATATCCAGGTAGATGATCTTCCTCAAAGCCTTTTTGTACGCCTGCGTGAACTTTTCATCCTCAACGCCCGCCTTTTCCAGAACGATATGCACGCATCCCCGCAGGGTGTGGGCTTTCGCAAGGGTGTATATACTGTCAATGTCCATCGCCCTGACCGCCGAAGCATCGGGCGTGATTCCGTTCACTGCGCAGGCAAGCAGGCAGATAAGGTCTTTGTATCCGCTTCTCATACTTCCGCCCTCCTGTGGTGTGATCTCCGCTGCAAAAACGCGGGGCTTTCGGGGTAAAAACTCATAGCCGATGCTCCTTTCATACGACATTTATTCTACCACACAGTCCAAAAAAAATCAAGAGGAAAACAGCGAAAAAAGCGCCTTTCGCTCCCCCGCGTGATATGTGCCTACAGCCCCGCCGCCCGTGTGCTTTCGGCAGGCTTGACATCCCGCACGAAATGTGATAAAATAAAAGCAGTTCCCTGTCCACGGAACACAAATCCTTTCACAAGCCTGTCTCCGCCAAGCATGGAGACAGGCTTTTTTCGGGCAAAATTTCTCCGCCGCCGGCTTGACATTCTGCCGATACTGTGGTAAAATGAAAACGGTTCAACAGAACCAATGCATTCACAAATCCTTTCAAGAAGGTCTGTCTCTGTCAAGCGCGGGGACAGGCTTTTTTCGGGCAAAATATCTCCGCGCCGGCTTGACATTCTGCCGAAAAGATGCTATAATATACATCTGACTTCAATGTTGGATAAATGCTGATTTCCTAATGGGCGAACCTGTCTCCGTCAAACGCGGGGACAGGCTTTTTCGTTCACGGGAGCTTGACAGAACGCCGAAAGTGTGCTATAATAACAGTTGAGTGATTTTTGTTCTTTTCTTATGCGGAGTCTGTTTCCGTTCCGGCGGGGACAGACTCCCTTTATCTTTCCGCATCCCCCGCGAAATAGTTCCGCGACCTCTTGACAAAACCGAAAAAATGGTGTATAATAACAAAGCTGACGATCTGTCGGCACGACAGGAGTTTTCCACAGGATAAGGGGGTCTGCATTATGGCAAGAAACAGGTTTTGTCTCAGCTGTGCGCTGCGTCATGTGTTTTTCAACGATTTCGGGCTCGACAGAGTGTTCATCATGAACGATCTGGCGGCGCTGTTCATCTACTATGCCGATAATGACGTACTTCCCCAGCTGACGGCGGATTACAACAAGCTGAATGTCTGGCTGACGAGGGTGGAGCTGATACGCAAGCCCCGCAAGGAGGAGCAGTATCCCGCAGTTCCCAAGGATATACACGTCAATGTGAGCTGTGACGACTGCGTTGAGACCATAAATGCCTCGCCCGTGATAAATATGCCTCCCTTTGAGTACAGTAAAATGGACAGGGAGCTTCTCGACGAACTTGCAGACGAGCTCAGCGCTATAGATGTAGCATCGATGGCAGCGTATGTAAGGCAGAAAGCGCTTGCCGCAGGCGATCTTATCCTCTGCCACATCGAGGATGACGATCAGACCTGGTAAAAA
>NZ_CAMHRZ010000185.1 GCF_946187255.1 uncultured Ruminococcus sp. | reverse complement strand
CCTCAATTGTGAAGCCGTCGGTGGTATGGTCTATCAGTGCCGCGTCCACTGCGGGTGTGCGCCTGTAAGACCACTGTTCACGCACTCGGCTGCGGTCCTTGTCCCTGTGCAGGTCGGGACCCTTTTCCATTTTGGCAAAATCCGTATCCAGGTATACCAGCCTGTGCATGAAGCGGCTGAGTTCAAGTCCCCTGCCCCCCGCAAACAGCGGTATATCCAGTTCCTGCTTGACTACGCTGGTGTATTTCAGCTTGAACGCTGTACACCTTGCTTCAAAATCCGCCACCAGCGGCGGGATATGGCTCCTGTCGCCTATATGTCCCACACCGTCACCTGTGGCAAGGCGCTGCATTATACTCAGCGGCAGTGATGAGGAGATAGTCTTTTCGCCCTTGATAAAGGCTGTGGTTATGCCGTCCATCACCTCAGAAACGCCGCACTGTGAAACGCCCCTCAGTGCCGCCAGTCCCGTCATCACCGACTGCGCCGAAGTCACATCGGCTATGGATACGGGTATATCCTTTTTAGAACTCTCTTTGGCAGTTTTCACCAGTAATTCCAGTGCCGAATCGCTGTACACCTGCGAGGGGTCGTCACCGTTCAGCAGACGTTTGGTTATGCCGTCGTAAAATCCCGGAAAACTCATGCCCGAGGCATATCCGTGCAGTGCATCCGCCGCCTGATAGGAATACGCCGTCGGGAAACAACCCTGCAAGTCGGGGGTCATTTTGTGCAGCTTCACAGGTTTTATCTCGTCGCTTTCCAGCTGCTGTGCCAGCCCTAAGCTGTGCAGTCCGCCGGTCACGGCGAGAACGCGCTCGCCTTTGTCAAGGGCTTCTTTTATCCGCAGTGCCATGTGCCTTTCGCGGGCGATGGTGCCCTCAGCTTCCAGTTCCTGCTGTTTTTCACTGCTGCGGGTCAGCACACAGTAGGTATGCATCGTGCGGCAGAACTCCGCAGGGGTCAGCTTCAAGCCCTCTATCTCGAAATACTTCTCCCAGAATTCCTCAAAGGAGCGTATACCCGTCTTTTCACACAGCCGCCTGTAGTACTCCGAACGTGTCAGTCTCGTCTCATCGGTATAGCTGTGCTTTTCCGCATCTTTCCTCAGTCCCTTGCTCTCGGCGGTATTTATAAGTATCTCGCAGTAGGGCAGGTCCATGAACAGCGCGGGTATGCCCCGCTTTTTGCCCTCCGCCAGTGCGGTATACTCGGGTGACGATCTCAGGAAGGGATAGTAGCACTTATAGTCCTCCGCATCCTCGCTCACCAGCTTCTTCTTGTCCTTGTAGAAATAATAGAACGCCGCAGGCAGTGCGGTATTCTCGTCAGTCAGCACAGGTATCAGGTCGTTGGCATTCTCGGGGCCCTCTACCAGTATCACCGTGGGGGAGAATTCCTCTATCGTCCTGCGCAGCTGATAGGCACACACGGGGCTGTGGTGTCTCACGGGGAAAAGCAGCAGCTTCCCCCGGGGGTCATATCCCAGCAGCCTGCCCGCCGCCCCTGCTATCTCAGCAATGTCTCTGTCTGTGAATATGCCTTCCATGCGCCACCCACCTTTTTCGCCTTCTCCTTGACTGCCGTCTTGAAATAGGCTTTCAGCTTTTCCAGGTCGTCCTTGTTCTCCTTGCACACCGCGCCCATCAGGTTCTCGGTGAGTATGCCCAGATCGGTCTTGCCGTCACCGTAGTACCAGCTGTGGCTTATGGTCTGGTAGAACACGGATACCGCTTCCGCCGTACTCATGACAGCGGCGGGTCTTTCCACGATAGTGCCCTCTGCCGTCCTGCCCTCACGCAGTTCGTGGTAGGTCACAGCCAGCAGTTCCGCCACATCCGTATCTATGGGGCAGTCGATGTGTCCCGCCTTTGCCATATCCTCAGCTTCCCGGAGGATTATCTCCTTTTCAAGTCTTACGTCGCCAATGGGTTCAACGGTCTCGAAATTGAAACGCCTTTTCAGCGCTCCCGACATCTCGTTTACGCCCTTGTCGCGGGTATTCGCTGTACCGATTATGTTAAATCCCGGCTTTGCCAGCACAAGACCCTCGTCACCCAGTTCGGGTATATTCAGTATCTGGTCGCTCATCACGGATATAAGGCTGTCCTGTATCTCGGCGGGAGTACGGGTTATTTCCTCAAATCTGGCAAATATTCCCTTTTCCATACCTATGAGCAGCGGTGAAGGCACCAGTGCTTCACGGCAGGGACCCTTTGACAGCAGCAGGGCGTAGTTCCAGCTGTACTTTATCATATCCTCCGTTGTGCCCGCAGTGCCCTGAACGGTATTGGTGCTGACACCGCAGCAGGCAGCGGAAAGCAGCTCTGAAAGCATGGTCTTTGCGGTACCCGGCTCGCCCACCAGCATCAGTCCGCGGCTGCCCGCCAGAGTGATTATGCATCTTTCCACCAGCGCATCGTTGCCGTAGAATTTTCTCGGTATCTTCACACCGTCAGCTTCGCCGCCCAGTATGAACGTGCGCACCGCCTTCGGGGAAAGTCTCCAGTTTTCGGGCTTTTTGCCCTTGTCCGACTCCTCCAGCGCTTTCAGCTGATCTGCGTAGCGCACCTCAACGGGGGGTTTTATATAATTCTGCTCCATAGTTATGACCTCCTAGCGTAATACGAACTATCTATGAACCGATTATAACACACATATATACAAATTACAATACTTTTTTTGCGAACTTTGAAATCGTGTCCAAAAAACGGTACAGGCACAAAAAAAGAACGGACGCGCCCGCATCCGTTCACTAAAGCTATCGGTTTATTTGAGGAAAAATGCCGAGTACAGCAGAAATCCCGCGCCTGCGAAAAGCAGCATATACAGCAGCACCATCACATACATCCGCATACCCTTGCTCTCCTTCGGGGGAGCACTTTCGCCGCCGTGTTTCGGCTCGTTCCCGTGCTGCGGATTTTCAGCGGGGGCGTGATGCACCTCTCTGCGGGGCTGAGTATGATGTTCTTCCCTGCGGGGCTTTTCAGCCTTGCGTTTTTGGGAAGTATTCGTCTTCACCGCCGTGAGGGGGACGGTATAGCACCGTTCGTACTCGGGCGGCACATGATCCACCGTCAGCTGAGAAAGCACGCGGTAGACCTCATCCATAGACTCATACCTTGTCTCGGGGTGCGCCATGCAGCAGCGCATGATGAACCTCTGCAATTCGGGCGGTGCCCCTGCGGGCGGGTCAAAGGGAGCCCCTGCCAGCCTTTCGTTCACCGCATCCTCCGCCGACCTGCCTGCCCTTTGCAGCGGCAGCAGACCGCCGTTGAATATCTGATAAAGCACCAGTCCGTAGGAATAGATATCCGCTTTGTACCTGTCGTAGCTGCCCGTCAGTGTCTCGGGGGCGGCATACGTCCTGTCAAAGTTATCGGGGTCAAAGGTGCAGGGTGCATCCAGGCAGAAATGCCCTTCGCTGTCGGTGCGGATATTCTCGGGGCATATATCCCCGAAGGTGAACCCCGCCTTGTGCGCTGTGCGTATCCCGCGACAGATATTGTCCGCCAGCTTCCTCGCCGTGACGTAGGGCAGCTGTTCATGCATGGTCAGTTCCAGCAGGGTATCGTATTCATCCGTCTGCACCAGTATATCCGCCGCAACGGGTGCGCCGCCGATATTCTCATGGTTCTTCACGGTGAAGTTCCTCACACTGACGAGAAACGCCTGTCCCGCCAGCGGTATCCTCGCATTCAGCCTTGCAATGGCGGCAGCAGTCATCTGCGCAAGAGGTCTGCCGCTTTTTCGGCTGTCAACGGTAAGCACCCGCACACAGCTTTTTCTGCCGCTGCCGTCCCGGAACAGGAACATGGCGCCCATGCTGTCCTCCCACATAAGGCTGTCGGCGTACCATTCGTCCCACAGCGGCTCATACCGTGAGAGCCTGCGTTCAAGATCCTTATCCAATCCTGCGCCCCCTTTCGGCTATACTCATTTTCAAAAGTGTTCCCGCGATATATCGGTATCCTGTTTCATCTTTTTCCCGAAATGAAGAAAAGACAGTATCCCGATGGGAAGAAAATACACACACCACGCAACAAGCGCAAGTCTCCCGCCGAGACCGTCACCGCCCGACGGCTTATTGGCGAATATCCCCGTCATCGGCATGAACGTACAGCTGAAATAGAACGCTCCGTGTATCATCATAAATGCTTTTAGCCACTTGTCCGCCTTGTTCTTCGCTTTCATTGAAAGCCCTGTGAAGAAAGTCGAAAGCGCCATTATGCCGTAGCCCAGCAGATCGAAGTTGAAGATAAGCCCGCACCTGCCCATTTCAAGCAGTTTCGCCGCCTGTTCGGTCAGCTGCTCGTTTTTTACCGTTGTCAGCTGTGTAAAGTAGACCAGCATGATGAACGTGCAGTACACCGCCGCAAGGGCAAGCCCGATATTCGCCGCGACTTTGCGGTCATTTTCGCATTCGTTGTGAAGCCCTGCCGTCATCATGATAAACCCGACGGGCAGTAAAAGGCACACAAAGAAGCTGCCCATAGAATAGTTGATTATGAGAAACAGCGCAAACAGGAACACTGTCACCGTAACTATCCCCGAACCGACTTTTGCTATCGTTTTGTTCAAGTCCATTTCTTTCTCCTAAAGATCACGGTCAGTTCCTCAGACCCATCACATTTATCAGCAGCAGCCATGACAGACCGTAGTAGGTCACAACAGCCACCAGGTCGTTGACCGTGGTTATCAGCGGACCCGAAGCAACTGCGGGGTCCACCTTGATCTTCTTGAAAAACAGGGGTATCACCGTACCCACCGCGCTGGATATAATCATCGCTATCATCAGCGAGAAGCCGATACACCCCGACACCGCAAAGGAGAACATCGCCGTCCTCTTCTGGAAGAACATGATGTAAAGTCCCACCAGTGCAAAGGACATTACTCCCAGCAGCAGACCGTTTGACATTCCGACCCTTGTCTCCTTGCCCACCAGGTGCATCTTCTGCCCGAAGGTGAGGTTCTCGTCCGTCAGCACACGGATAGTCACCGCCAGCGACTGTGTGCCCACGTTACCTGCCATGTCCAGTATCAGCGACTGGAACGCCGTCAGCAAAGTCAGCTGTGATATCACCGTTGAGAAGGAGCCCACAGCACCCGATACCAGCATACCCAGTCCCAGCAGGACAATCAGCCAGGGAAGGCGCTTTTTCATACTTTCCTTCAGCGGTTCCTGAAGATCTTCCTCCGCAGTCAGACCCGCGAACATCACATAGTCCTCGCCCATCTCGTCGTCAACGACTTCGATCAGGCTTTTAGCTGTGATAACGCCCAGCAGTCTGCTGCTGTTGTCGAGAACGGGTATCAGGTCTTCCGAATAGTCTTTCAGCTTTTCGATACACTCGCCTATCTCCTCGTTGGCGTAAACATAAGGGAAAGAAGTCATGATAAGGCTTTCCAGCGACCTTGTGCTTCGCGCCGTGATAAGCTCTTTCAAGTCTATCGCCCCGTAGAATTCCTCATTCTCGTCCACCACGAATATAGTGGTGATATTATCGTTTTCCTCCGCCTGCCGCACCAGTTCGCTCATCGCCTGCTTAACGGTCAGGTCTTCGGTAATTATTATACAGTTGGTAGTCATGCGGCTGCCTATCTCGTCCTCGTCGAAACTGGCGATCAGGCGTATCTCTTTCCTTACCTCCGCACTCAGCGCATCGATTATCAGTCCCCGCTTTTCGCGCTCTATCTCGCGGAGTATAGCCACTGCGGTGTCCGTTTCCAGCAGACTTACCACAGCCGCCGCCTTGCCGAGATCCATCTCATTGAGATAAGCGCCCGCGTCCTCTTCTTCAAGGTACTCGAAGACCTCTGCAAGTATATCACCGCTGCACACGCGGAAGACCTTTTTCCTCTCCTGCGGGGAAAGGTCGGGAATCACCCCCGCCAGGTCGTTGCCGTGATAGTCCTCCAGCTTTTTGAGCATCACTCTGGGGGAATCGTTGCTGCGGATTATATTTATTATCTCGCCCTCATAGTCGGGCTTTTCTGCTGCGTTATCGGCAGCATTTTCTTCCATTGCTATATCAGTATCATTGATCTTATCTTCTGCCATTGTAAGCCCTCCGTTTCATTTTCTTAATGACGTAAGGGGTTAAAAACGGGCATAAAAAGACCTCTGCAAGACCTGCGGTCAAACAGAGGCAGCGCATCTATATCCCACTGTCCGCAAAAGCAGACAACATCACAGAAGACGACGAACCGTCACAGTCTGTCGCCCGCAGGATATTCCGCCGCATTGCTGCCCTTTTGACCCGCAACTGTCACCGTTAGTCACTTCTGTCCTCACCGTCCTTTTGTTGGATTTTTGACTAATTTATTATACCACTTTTCCGCGCCCCTGTCAATGTTTTTCAGCACATCATTGCATTAAAGTTTTATACTTTTTGTTAACCTTTTTAGAGTAAATGTTATATTGTTTTCCGTGGGCGGTCCCGGTCATGCAAATGTTCGGGAGATGCCGTTACTGACGCGGGTCTGCTGCGGGCAGGGCGGGGGAAGTCTACGCGCTTTGTTTGCTTCAAGGCGGCAGGAAGTCCTGCCGCTGACCCTTTTGCGGATGATCCTGCTTTTGGCGCTAAGAACTTCGGGCAAACCGTTCGGAGACGCGCGGCGATTTTTTTCGGCAACTCCTGCTGTTGACCCTATTGCGGGTACTCCTGCTTTTAGCATCGGGGAGTGATGAACGACCGCTCGGAAACGCTTCGCTGTCCTCGCTGGAAGACGCGCGGCAATGT
>NZ_CAMHRZ010000184.1 GCF_946187255.1 uncultured Ruminococcus sp. | reverse complement strand
CTTTCGGGCGGTCAGAAGCAGCGTGTAGCTATAGCAAGAGGTCTTTGCATGGACCCTGAGGTGCTGCTGTTTGACGAGCCCACCTCAGCACTCGACCCCGAGATGGTGGGCGACGTGCTGAACGTTATGAAAGAGCTGGCGAAGAAAGACCTCACCATGCTGATAGTGACTCACGAGATGGATTTTGCCCGTGATGTATCAAACAGAGTACTGTTCATGGACAAGGGGTATATCGTGGAGGACGCACCGCCCGAAAAGTTCTTTACCGCGCCCGAGCACCCGAGAGCTAAGGAGTTCCTTAGCAGGTTCATAGCGGGGTGATGATGGTATGAAGAATTTTGTTGTTACATTCGCAAGGGGCTTCGGCACCGGCGGCAAGGTGATAGCCTCAAAGCTGGCGGCTGATCTCGGAGTACACTGCTACGAGAACCGCATACTCACTCTGGCATCCCAGATGAGCGGACTTGACGAGGATATGTTCCGTGAGGTGAACGAAAAGCTGCGGCAGAAAGGCGGCTTTGCTTCGCTGATGAAAGGTCTGCCGAGATCGAGGAAGTATATCGCAAGAAACGAGAAATTCGTTTCCGATGATACCCTTTTTGAATATCAGAAGAAGATCATAAAAAACCTTGCTGATACGGAATCCTGCGTGATAGTCGGCAAATGTGCGGACTATATCCTGGCGGGCAGACCCAATGTGGTCAGCGTATACATCGAAGCCCCCCGTGATTTCTGCATAAAGCGTACAATGGAAAATATGGGTGTTACGGAAGAAGCTGCGGCGGCTACGATAAAGCACACCGATACCTACCGTGCAGAGTATTACAAATACTATACTCACGGCAACTACTGGACTAATCCCATAAACTATGACATGACCCTCAACAGCGAACGTGTGGGCATTGATGAATGTGTTGAGCTTATCAAGGCGTACATGAAGATCAAAGGGCTTATCGAATGAGGTGTAAAGTATGGATTTCAGTTATTATCTTCCTGTAAATCTGCTGTTTGGCAGAGGTCGGCTGAGTGAAGTCGGAAAGAATGCGGCAAAGTACGGAAAGAGTGCGCTTATCGTTTGCGGAGGAAGTGCGGTGCGTTCGGGCACACTGGACAGGCTGCGCGGTTATCTTGAAAGCGAGCATATCGAGAGCATGGTATTCGACAAGGTCACGCCCAATCCGCTGACCACCACCGCAGAGGAGGGTGCTGTCACTGCAAAGAACAATGGCTGTGACATGGTCATAGGTCTCGGCGGAGGGAGCATACTCGACTGCGCTAAGGCGATAGCTTTCCTTGCAAAGAACGATCATGATATCAACGATTATATCTACAACAGGATTCAGGGAGAAGGCGCTCTGCCGATGATCGCCATACCCACCACCTGCGGAACGGGCAGTGAGGGAAACAGCTTTGCGGTGCTGACAAATCCCGAAAACGGTGACAAGAAGTC
The DNA here is from genome assembly GCF_946187255.1 of uncultured Ruminococcus sp. Lineage (GTDB taxonomy): Bacteria > Bacillota > Clostridia > Oscillospirales > Ruminococcaceae > Hominimerdicola. Next base: position 5,356 of record NZ_CAMHRZ010000184.1, on the reverse strand, counting down.
CCTGAGACGCAACGAGATAATACCCTCTGTATCGATAATAGATTCGGTGCTTATGCAGACGATGCCTGCGAAACTGCTTGCCTGCGTCGGGTTCGATGCGCTGTGTCATTCGATGGAAGCGTTCCTGTCACGGGCGGGTCAGCCTATGACGGAATATCTCGCTTACGAGGGCATGAAGATCATTACTGCCGATCTTGTGAACGTGTGCGGCGGTGATCACGACGATGAAGCTTGGGATCGTCTTGCATGGGCGAGCACCATCGGGGGCATGGTGATAAACACTGCGGGAGTGACCCTTCCCCATGCTATGGAGCATCCTCTCAGCGGACTTAAAAATATCACTCACGGCAGAGGTCTTGCGGCGCTGACCCCTGTGATAACCGAAGTAAGTGCAGGATACGCACCCGAAAAGTACGCAGTTATATCCAAACTGCTGGGCGGCAGTGACGAGAAGGACTGCGCCGATGCCATGCGGAGATTCCTTGACAGGATAGGGCTCAATGTAAGGCTTTCGGAGGAGGGCGTGACAAAAGATGACATCGCGTGGCTCACGGAGAACTGCTTTAAGGTTTCGGCGGTGAGTGTAGCTAATCATCCTGCTGTATTTGATGCGGATGCTATCGCTAAACTTTACGAGAAAGCGCTTTGATGCTGATTCTGCGAAAACAATATGATATATCGCTTATAGGATTCGCCTGCCGAGACTTTGACCAGTCCGGCGGGCGTTTTTGTTTCATATAGCTGCGCTGAACTTGCTTTTTCGGTATGCGTACTTGAAAAATAGAAGAGCCTGTGATATAATGATACAAACGATACAGAAAGCAGGCGGAAATATGCATACAAGCGTACTTATAATCGACGATGAACCCGAGCTGGCGGAATATACGGCAAAGTTCTTTAATGTATCGGGCGTTCCCACTGAGTACGTCCTGACTGCCGAAGCCGCGCTGGGATTCTTTAAGGAGAATACCTGTTCGCTGATACTGCTGGATATCAATCTGGGTACGGATTCGGGTTTCGATCTCTGCCGCGAACTTCGCACGGAGATAAGCGTGCCCATATTGTTTATAAGTGCCCGTTCGTCAGAAGACGATATGCTACTGGCACTGGGTATAGGCGGGGATGACTATATCTGCAAGCCATACTCCCTCGGGGTGCTGCTCGCAAAGGTGAAAGCGGTGCTGAAACGCTGTGAGGAGAACGGCTCGAAGTCACGGACGGAGGACCGCAATCAGCTTATAGATCTCGGGAATGCCTGCATCGATATGAAAAAAGCCACAGTCACAAAGGACGGAAAGAGCAGTCCCCTCAAAGCGATGGAATACAAGCTGCTCATGTATCTCTTGAAGAACAAGAACAGAGTGATCTCAAAGGACGAGTTTTTTGAGAAAGTATGGGAGACAGATTACGTCAGTGAAGTCACGCTGAACGTTCATATTCGGCACCTGCGCGAGAAGATCGAGGACGACCCCAGTCACCCTGTATTCATAAAGACTGTCTGGGGCGTGGGCTTTATGCTGGAGGCAGAGGATTGAAAACCGGGTATATCATTCTTTACGCCGTCGTATTCATACTGATCGGTGCATACCTCTGCAAGAGTCTGCTATGCGTCAGCGATAAAAAATATCTCCCGCAGTATACCACCGAGATAAACCGACTGGTGATAAGCCTTGCAGATGACTGGGAAGATATTTCATCGGGCGATATGACAGGTATGGAAGCCGAGGATTTCGATTACGCGGTGATCGACAAGGACGGCGACCTTGTTTATGCTACAAGTCAGGATATATCACTGACGCTTTCCGCCGCTGTCAGCCACTACGATATAATATGCGACATTGAACGGGACGGCGGTGTTGTGGGTAAGCTGCTTGTATATAACAGCTACGAGGAGATACAAAAGGCGGAGAGCAGAAAGTCTGCGGAGATGGTGGGCGGAATGTCCGCGCTGATGCTGGCTATATCTCTGGGATATTTCATATACCTTAAAAAGCGGGTGGTAGAGCCCTTCGGTAGACTGAAAGGCTTTGCCGAAAAGGTGGCGGCGGGCGACCTTGATACTCCACTTGAAATGGACAGAGGCAATATATTCGGCGCTTTCACCGAGAGCTTTGACATAATGCGCGAGGAGCTGAAGATATCCCGCAGGCGTGAGGAAGCCGCTGTGAAAAGCCGCAAGGAGATCATAGCCGAACTTTCCCACGACATTAAAACACCCGTTGCATCCATCAAGGCGATGGTGGAATTCATGACGCTCACAACGGACGACAAGTCACAGCTGGAGACACTGGCATCCATCAACAGCAAGGCTGACCGCATCGACAAGCTGGTATCCAATCTTTTCCATGCGACGCTGGAAGAACTGGAACAGCTGGAGGTAAACAGTGAAGAGCTTTCTTCGGCGGAGTTTGCGGATATCATTACGATGAACGACCATCTGAAAAAGGTAACGGTGAAAGATATAAAGGAATGTGTGATAATAGCGGACAGACTGAGGGTCGAGCAGATAGTCGGGAATATCATCTCAAACTCCTATAAGTACGCAGATACCGAGATAGAAGTGACCAGCCGCTTTGAGGACAGCTGGTTCATCGCTGAGCTTTCCGACAAAGGCGGCGGCGTTCCCGAAAACGAGGTAGAGCTGTTGACCGAGAAATTCAGACGCGGTTCCAACGCACACGACAAGGACGGTTCGGGGATAGGGCTTTATATCTCCAAATACCTCATGGAACGTATGGGCGGCGAACTCACCTGCCGCAATAACAGCGAGGGCTTTACTGTGGAGCTTCGGTTCAGGCTGGCGTAAAGGTTTAAACTCACAGATAAAGAACAGTTAAAGAACTGACAAAGATTTTTAAGGTGATATATGATATAATCGGGTCATACAGAGAGGACTGTATGATCCGATATTTTATAGTGAGAAATAGTATACATCAAGGGAGTGGTATCATGGCTGAAAGAGAAGTAGTTGTAAAGACCGAAAAGCTGTCAAAGAGCTTTTCCGTAGGAGGAAAACAGCAGCATATACTAAAAAATCTCGATATGGAGATATATAAGGGAGATTTCACCGTTATCATGGGCTCGTCGGGGGCAGGAAAATCCACACTGCTGTATACGCTTTCGGGGATGGACAAGCCATCTCTCGGGAAGATAATCTACTGCGGCAAGGATATCACCGGCATGAACGACGATAAGCTGGCGGTATTCAGGAGAAAGCACTGCGGGTTTGTATTCCAGCAGATACACTTGGTGGACAGCATGAGCATCATGGACAACGCCATAAGTACGGGTATGCTCATCGGACAGAAGCAGAAGGCGCTGAAAGCAAAGGCTATGTCGCTGTTCGGGCGCATCGGCATAAGCGAGGAGCTGACAAAGAAATTCCCCGCACAGCTTTCGGGCGGCGAAGCACAGCGCTGCGCAATGGTAAGGGCGCTGATAAATGACCCCGATATAGTATTCGCGGACGAACCCACAGGAGCGCTCAACAGTGCGGGCGTAAAGGCGGTGCTGGATGTACTGACGGATATCAACAACTCGGGACAGTCGGTGGTGATGGTGACTCACGATATAAAATCCGCCCGCAGAGGGAACCGTATAATCTATTTGCAGGACGGCGGTATCATGGGCGAGTGTCATCCGGGAAAATACGTCAGCGGAGATAAGGAGCGGCATGAAAAGATAAGAAGATTTCTGGAGGATATGGGATGGTAAAGCTGATAAAAGCAGGATTTCACAAGGACAGGACCATACTTGCGGTCTTCATGCTGATAATCATACTCTCGACTTTCCTGCTGCATACGGGTCTGCTGGCTTCAACCTACGGCAGCCTTTACAGGGAGTACGCAGAGGAAGAAGATCTCTCCGACCTGTATGTATTCGCAGCGACTTCGGGACAGGATATAAGCGATGTGCTGGACGGAAAGGAATACATCGAAAGCTACCGTTCTACCGATGTGGTGAACCTCAATTCATTCAGCCTGAAAGTGGGCAGCGATGGAAAGAAAAAAGATGCAGAGGACTGGATGATAACGTCGTTGGAGGACAACTGCTGCTGCAACCGCCTTGAATTCGTAGAAAGAGATGACAGCGTTCCGGGAGAGAAGATATATCTTAATATATACACCGCATACAGCAACGGTCTCTCTGTGGGAGACACGGTGTATATCGACTCGGATATGGGAAAATACGAATACACGGTGGCAGGCATATTCCAGCATCTTTTCATGGGAAATACCTATTCTTACTACGGCGCCATGGTAGACAATGAGGAATATGAGCGTCTGCATGAGGACTGTGAAAGGTATGTACAGTCGGGCGGCACTGTTATATGCGACAAGATACTCAATGTTAATATAAAAGAAGGACACGACATTGAAAGCTCACTCAATGCCATAAACGCGGCACTGCTGAACGAGAAAGGGATATATTCAAACGGATTTACAAGGGACCTGGGCGCTGAGGGTTTTACTATCATCGTCAACATCATGGCGGGCTTCATGGCTGCTTTCGCGGTGATAATGCTTATAATATGCGTGATAATGATAGTATTCACCATAAGCAACAATCTGAGCAGAGATATAATAAATATAGGCGCACTGAGAGCGGTGGGATATACAGTAGGACAGATAAGGCTGGCGCTGGTGGCTGAATATCTGATACTGGGTTCTGTCGGGTCGCTGATCGGGATATCCGCTTCGTATGGGGCGTACCCCGTTCTTGAATGCAGCTTTATCAGAGAGATATCCGGACTGATCTGGAAGAACAGGTTTTTTACGGTGCAGACATCTGCGGTATTCTTCGGAGTACTTCTGGTGATAGTGATGACTGTATTTGCCTCTGCGAAGAAGCTGCGCAGCCTGCACCCCGCAACAGCTCTGCGTTTCGGGCTGAGATCGGACAGTTTCAGGAAAAATCACCTGCCGCTGGCGGATACAAAAGGCGAGCTAAATCTCCTGCTTGCAATAAAGAGTACGCTGCAAAGCATGGGACAGGGTGTGATAATATTCTGTATCGTGGCTTCGGTATCGTTCGTGACTATGTTTTCTCTGGTGATGTACTACAATACCAAAGTTGATATATCGAAATTCCAGCGCATGGTAAACGGCGATGTGCCCGATGCTTATGTATACCTCAAAGACACCTCCGCAAAGGAAGCCCACAGGGTGATCGACAAGCTGAACGGTATCGACGGTGTGTCACAGGCGTACACGCTGGAAGTAGTCCCCGCAGAGATAGGCGACAGCAAGGTGACGCTGATATATACTTCATCACCCGAATGTGTTGACTGCGGAATATACGAGGGCGAGATGCTGAGAGAGGACAACGAAGCCGTTATCGGCAGTTCTCTTGCGGA
>NZ_CAMHRZ010000183.1 GCF_946187255.1 uncultured Ruminococcus sp. | reverse complement strand
TTGAATTTAACATTATAAAATACTGAGATTTCGTGAGTATTTACGAGATTTTACAAGATATTTTGAGGAGGTCATTTCAATGAAAGGATACAAGTCATGGAAGCGTGCAGCGTGCGGATTTATGTCGCTGACTGTTGCAGTCGGGATGATGCCCGCAAACGCGGGAGGTATTTTTACAGGCAGTGCAGTGATCTCTGCCGTAGCGGAACAGTCTGCGCAGAAATGCTTAGGATTTAAAAAAGCAGCTTCCGCAGAGGAAATCACAGCGGACAGCATATCCGAATGGACGGCAGAGGACGCAAAGGCAAGGATCACTGATAATATCGATGCTATCGGGGATTCGATGCAGCATGATGACTGTATATTTATCTGGAAAGAGGGAGATGAACTCTGCTGTCTGCGGCTGAACAGGACGGACTTAAAGAAAACTGCCATCGAAGGCATCAGCACTGAAATATACAGTCTTGAAAACGTTTCGGACGATCTTGCGGGATGTGATGTGTTTTATTGTACCGATTTCGGATTTGGCATGATAGCCTCAGCAGAAGATGTGCAGGATAAATTATCCGATGTTTCCTCCTCCGATGCCAAAAACTGGCTGATCGAAAACATTGATGCTGTCAAAGCCGCCGCACCCGATGACAGCAGTACATATTATTTCCTGTTCAGGTTCAGCGGAAAGATCTTTTACAAAGGCATCAGTTCAGATGATCTCATCGCCGAATATGTGGGCGCTTCGGGTTTCAGATGGAATATGACCACCGAAAATACGGCTCTGAGCAATATTTCCTCATGGCTGGAAGACGGCAGCCGTGTATTCGTATGGAGCGTCCTTGATGCGCAGCAGACAAAGCGGGATATCTCAGCAGCGGATGTTACCATGAAAGCAAACTCCGCCGAAATAGCGTCTGTGCAGTATAATGGCTCCTGTCTTGCCGAAGGCACCGACTATACCATTTCATACATGACTGACGACGGCACAGCCATTGATTCCACTCCGACCGAAGCAGGCAGCTATATCGTTATTATTTCGGGTATGGGCGAATATACGGGCGAGATACGCAAGCCCTTCACAATCGTGACCTACACCGCACCCGCTGTGACCTTTGAAAAGGGCGACGGTTCGGTAAAACTCAGCTGGACAGCGGTGGAAGGTGCCGAACAATACGGCATCGCAGGTGAACAGAACGGCAAGTGGACTCTGCTGAAAAAATGCGAAGGAACTTCGTATACCCTCAGCGGACTTACCGCCGGCAAGAATTACAGGGTAGCTGTCGTTGCGATGATCGGCGGGAAATGGATGCTTGATTACTCAAACGCTGTGACCGTAACACCCGCTGTTGCGGCGGCAAGCCTTTATCCCGTTGTGCAGACACAGGTGAAAGACAGCAGGATCGGCTTTAAATGGAATAAAATACCGGGTGCCGAGAAATACGGTATAGGCGTATATCAGGCAAACAAATGGGTAGTCAAAAAGCAGCTGGACGGCAGTATCACCACATGGACATCACCGCAGGTACGCAGCGGAAGATACAGGCTTGTGGTGCTGGCAAAGGTAGGCGGGCAGTGGATAAACGCCGATGTATTCAAGAAGTCATTCTATGTAACCGTTCCGTAAGTACAGATAAACAGATCATATATCAGAAGAGGGGTCGCTGACGGTGTTCAGCGACCCCTTTACAATTCATATCAGATGTGATATAATAGATACTGATCTTTTTTAATTTGAGGTGAATTATGGAAAAAGCATTAAAAGAAAAGAAGCGCAAAGGCAGGACTTCCTTTCAGATAATCATCAGCAGCTTTATGGCGCTGATACTTGTGGGAACGTTTTTGCTGATGCTGCCTATATCATCAAAGGAAAGGGTCGTCACGCCCTTCTCCGACTGTATGTTCACAGCAGTATCCGCCACCTGTGTTACGGGGCTGATAGTTAAGGATACCGCTACATACTGGTCGCTTTTCGGCAAGTGCGTGATAATCACTCTTATCCAGATAGGCGGAATGGGCGTTATAACCATCGGTCTTGCGATAATGCGTATATCGGGCAAGAAAATAGGGCTCTCACAGCGAAGTACAATGCAGGAGTCCATATCCGCACCGCAGGTGGGCGGCATCGTCAAGCTGACGGGCTTTATACTCAGAACTTCGGCTATCATAGAGCTTATCGGTGCGGCACTGCTGGCACCCGTATTCATAAAGGACTTCGGTGTTGTCAAGGGTATAGGTTATTCGATCTTCCACTCGATATCCGCTTTCTGCAATGCGGGCTTTGACCTCATGGGTGTGCGGCAACCCTTTTCATCGCTGACGACTTACAGCACCAATGCGTACTTCAATGCGGTGATAATGCTGCTGATAATCACCGGCGGTATCGGCTTCCTCACATGGGGAGATATAGGCACACACAAGCTGAAAATCTCCAAATATTCCCTGCAAAGCAAAGTCGTTATAACAACTTCGCTGATACTGATAATCGTGCCTGCCATATTCTTTTTCTTCTTTGAGTATCAGGATCAGAGCATGAAGGAGAGGATACTCTCTTCCCTGTTCCAGTCCGTAACAGCAAGAACGGCGGGCTTCAACAGCCAGGATCTCGATCAGATGGGCGAATCGGGCAAATTCATTATGATAATACTCATGATAATCGGCGGTTCTCCCGGATCGACTGCGGGCGGTCTTAAAACGGCTACCTTTGCAGTACTGTTCCTGACAGCGATAACAGTATTCAGCAGACGCAACGATGTTCAGGTGTTCAAAAGGCGCATTCCCGATGATGCGGTCCGCAATGCGGGCGCTGTACTCTTCATGTATCTGGTACTGTTTGCAACAGGCGGCATTGCTATAAGCATCGCAGAAAAGATACCGCTGCTGACCTGCCTGTTTGAAACAGGCTCTGCGGTAGGTACTGTGGGACTTACGCTGGGTATAACCACAACGCTGTCACTGTTCTCGAAGATAATACTGATGTTCCTTATGTTCTTCGGAAGAGTGGGCGGACTTACACTTATTTATGCAGCTGTATCGACTTCGGAAAACAACAAGATAAAACTGCCACTGGAAAAAATATCCGTAGGTTAATGAAAGGAGAAAAAGAATATGAAATCAGTATTGATACTCGGTGTGGGTGAATTCGGCGGAACTATCGCCAAAAGAATGAATGAGCTCAATTGTGATGTGCTGGTAGTGGACAGCAACGAGGACAGGATAAACGATATACTGCCTTATGTTACCAGTGCAAGGATAGGCGACTGTTCAAACAGGGAGATACTGGAATCTCTGGGAGTAAATAATTTCGATGTATGCATCGTAGCAGTGGGAGGCCTGTTCCAGACCTCGCTGGAAGCTACCTGCACGCTGAAAGAACTGGGTGCACAGTTCGTTATGGCAAGAGCCACCAACGATGTTCAGATGAAGTTCCTGAAAATGGTAGGCGCTGATGAGATAGCCTACCCCGAGAAACAGACCGCTATCCGTTTTGCCACAAAGTACGCATCCGATACCATACTCGACTTTATACAGCTGGACAGCAACTATTCGATATACGAAATGAGAGTTCCCAAAGAATGGTACGGCAAGTCGCTGGCACAGATAGATGTGCGCAAGAAGTACAATATCAACATCATCACGATGAAGCGCGGCGAGGAAGTATCCATACCTATGGCTGACACCAAGTTCATGTCAGATGACGTAGTATTCGTTATAGGCGAGATAAAGAGCATACTCAAGTGCTTCAAGGTCGGCTGACGGACATACATAATATCAGCGGAGGATGTAAGGTTACATTCTCCGCTTTTTTGTTAAAAGAATATCCTAAAATTATTGATATATCATGTATAGAGCGTTTGTTTTTACGGTGGTATAATTGATAGGTCGAAAAACAGTGAAAAGGGGTAGTATATGGTTTTGAATTTCATAAAAAAGCAGCCTGTGCTTGTGATATCCTTTGCAGCTGCACTGGTGACGATGTTTTTCGTGCCGCCCGATGCGGGTTACGCCGAATACATCAACCGCACTGTGCTCATACAGCTTTTCTCGCTGATGACGGCTGTTGCGGGCTTGCGCAGTCTGGGGATATTTGAGAAAGTCACCGACCTGCTGCTTGAAAAGGCAGGCACTATACGCAGGCTTGGGCAGGTGTTCGTGCTGATATGTTTCTTTTCATCAATGCTTGTGACCAATGATGTGGCACTGCTGACGTTCATACCGCTGACCCTTATCGCACTGAAAAAAGCGGACAGCAAAAGCCTTATCATGACGATAGTGCTGGAAACAGCAGCGGCTAATCTGGGAAGTATGCTCACGCCTGTGGGCAATCCGCAGAACCTGTTCATATACGACATCTACAAGCTGACCGCTTGGGTGTTCATAAAGACTATGGCACCCGCAGGTATAGCAAGCCTTGTGATACTGATGCTGCTGACAATGCTGCTGCCTAAGGACAGCTGCAGCGTATGTGAAAAGCACGATGTGAAGATAGCGCCTGCACCGCTGGCGGGCTATATAGCGCTTTTCGCGGTATGTCTGCTGACTGTTTTCCGTGTGATACCCGACCTTGTATGTCTTGGGGCAGCATTGGTTTGTGCGCTGGTGTTCGACCGCAGACTGCTGGCTAAGGTGGATTATCCGCTGCTTCTGACTTTTGTATGCTTTTTTGTATTCGTCGGTAATATCGCCCGCATAGATGCCATCGGCAGCTACTTATCTGAGATAATGAACGGAAAGGAACTGCTGGTATCCGCAGGACTTTCACAGGTGATAAGCAATGTTCCCGCAGCGGTGATGCTTTCGGGATTTACGGGCAGCGGTACACAGCTGCTTCTGGGCGTTAATCTGGGCGGACTTGGCACGATCATAGCTTCACTGGCAAGCCTGATCTCCTTCCAGTTTTACAGGAACACCGAAGGAGCAAATTCCGTAAGGTATCTCGCTGTATTTTCGGCTGTGAACTTCGGTATGCTTTTCATACTCCTGTTTCTCCAGAAGATCATATCAATATTATAAGATCATTATATATATGAAATAAGGCTGTGCAGAAATATCTGCACAGCCTTTGTTATTATGCTTAAATATCAGTACATCTCGTTGATCGTGGTAATACCGTCGATGTGCAGATCGAAATAAGGTGCACAGCGGAATTCGGACTCGTGGAAATAACCGTCCTTTATTACTTCGGTATCGGGGGTATACTGCGAATCGGTGTCAACGTCCGCCATGTAGCTGGTGAGAGTCTCGCCGTCAACAGTGAATGTGGATGTATCGAATACATGTACTTTGCCGTTATTGAGATCATCGATGACCTTTGCAAGTGCTTCCTCTGTACCGGGAGCAGCAGCCTTATCGTTGACATCTGTCATCTGAACGGCACCTATCGCCAGATCGCCCGCCCAGTCAGTATCGATAGCACTGTGCTTGTGGTAAGTATTTACAACATACTCGAAGAAGGGTTCCCAGTTGATGCGCGAGCTTACGATAAAGGTATTGGGGCACTGATCTACTGTGGAGCCGTTGTAGGAGATGTTAGGCACTCCTGCCTTCTCGCATACAGAGGGGGCACCCATCGAATCGGCGTGCTGGGATATCAGTACGCAGCCGTTGGATATCAGCTTTTCGGCAGCCTTCTTTTCGCCTTCCTCATCATACCATGATCCGGTGAAATATACCTGCATAGTAACGCTGGGGCATACGGACTTTGCACCGAGATAGAAAGCGGTATAACCCGATATAACTTCCGCATAGGTGAATGCACCTACATAGCCCATCACTGCTTCTTCGGGAGTTATCTTGCCTTCGTCTATCATCTGGTTCAGCTTCATGCCCGCTGCAACACCCGCAACGTAGCGTCCCTCATATATCTGCGCAAATCCGTTGTGGTAGTTGAGCTTGTTCTTGACATGAGCAAGCGTACCCGTAGCGTGACAGAACTGTATATCGGGATAATCATCGGCTGCATTCACCATATAAGGCTCATGACCAAAGGAATCCGCGAAGATGATATCACAGCCCTCCTCCGCGAGCTCCTTGATAGCCTCTGTACAGTCTTCGCTCTCGGATATATTTGTCTTTATTATGATCTGATCATCGGTCATATCCAGCTCCTCTTTGGCAGCATCAAGAGACTCGATAAAATTAAGGTCATAGGGTGAATTTTCATCATGCAGGCATATCAGACCTACCTTGAACATACCATCGTCCGCCTTATCGGGACTATCGGCTGCACTTGCAGCACTTCCGCAGCCTGTGAGACAGCTGAGTGCAAAAACGCCTGCCGCTGCAGCTGAGATAAATCCATAATTCTTTCTTTTCATATCGTTTCCCAACCTTCCCTGAGTTTCTATACATCATAATACCTTATTTAAAAAAAGCTGTTCCCGACCGTCCGATAATACATCCAGAGCACATACAATATTATCGCATCGAATTAATACTAAAGAAGTCAATAATATTAAGAAAGCTTTACCAATACTTTCGATTTTATGCGCAATGGTTCAAACGAACAACTTTTTAATAAGTATACAATTTTTAGTCGCAAAAGTCAAGGGAAAAACTTAACATTCTTGATATTTTGTAAAAAACAGCAGTTTTTTTATGCATAATGACATTTTTTTATCACCCACATATAATTCTGTGTACAAATTCTTATTAAAACGAGTGATAAGCGGCAACCGTCATGCATTCAGATGCATAGATATGTAAATATTTTCATAAATCCCGACCATATTTTGGCAAAACGCCCGTCGGATTTTCAGCAGTTTTAACGCGGGATTTCACGATGAAGCAGCGTGTGAAGTGCATATAAATATTTGAAACAATGATGTG
>NZ_CAMHRZ010000182.1 GCF_946187255.1 uncultured Ruminococcus sp. | reverse complement strand
TTTGAAAATGTTGAGAACGAAAAAGGGAGTTATTATCTTTATATTAAAGATGGAGATACCAAAAAATATATTAAGATGTTTACAGGCTCAGATTTTGGAAATGCATCACGTTCGGCACTTGATTACACTACTGATGACAAAGAAAAGACAAAGTTTGTCCTTGATCATGCTTCTTCAAATGATAATCAATACAAAATATATGCAAAACTAAGTGATAATAAAAAGCATTATTGGGTTGTTGATAATAAGAACAGTCCTAAATCAATAGTTGGATATGGATCAGAAGGTGTTAATAGTGCTTGGATAACTATTCATGATTTTAGTACAATAGATGACGACCCCTACAACCTCGACGGCAAGACCTATGCGCTGATGAACTATAACGGCGGCACTTCGGGTAATGGTATGCTGGCTAGAGGGGATACGGTCACTGCTGAAAATCTGCTTTCGTGGGTCGTAAGAGTAAAGCAGGATAACGGTTCGGTCTCGCCGCAAACGCTGTATGTTCCCGAAGATGACGGAGATGATATATCCCTTTGGACGTTCGGGTGCATAGCGGAGGATAATTATACCCTTTCGACAGTGGTGAACGGTGAGGTCAGATACCTTATCATAAACGGTGACGGCACGCTGACTCTGGGAGATGAGACAGCGGCGAAAGCCAACCCCATAAAGGTAACGCCCGACCCGACCAACCCCAAAGAAGAAAAAGACAAAACGTACACAAGGATAATGCTGACCGCAAATGACAAGTCCGTAACGTTCGATAACGGCGGTTTTACGGCAGGTGACGGAACTTACCTTAACCTTGTGGATATTTCAAACATCGCCAACGAAGACTCGGTGACATATTCTGCCAAAAAGGTCAGCGTTTCGGAGGTACAGAACAAGCAAGAGATAATCATATACACCCGTGTGTGGAACGAGAGTGCAAAGAACTATGAGTTCTACGCCATAGATCACGCAGGCAACCTCATTCCCTGTTATGAACGCGGAGACAACATCATGTGGGTGGGCGGCAGGATAAACACTCTCCTTTGGGAATTCACCGAATACTACTGGGAGGGCACCACCGACCCCAACTACTACTATGAGCTTTATAACCCCTATTCAAGGAAGTACATCGCACCTGTGAAGACCACAGGACAGGTGCTTTCGGATGAGACTATCGGCATAAATCTTCCCGGCAGAAAAGAGGGCGAATACTACTCCGATATACTCGCATGGGATGATCTCAGCTATTCCTACGCCAGCCTTAAAGCGCAGGTGGCAAGCAATATCGCCGAAAGCCGTATCGTTCCCGGAAGCCGTGCCAATGCGGAGACTTTCTATTTTGCAAGAGTGGTTGACCCTGAAAAGGACTTGACACCTGTTGATACCATTGATAATGAAAAGTATGGTATTGAGATGAAGATGATAGATTTCAATGGTGAAGTCAAAAACTATGATGGCGGCAGTACATATACATCAAAAGACCAGCATGATGTCATCGGATATAGTACTTTTAATGCTTCTCCCCAGAAAGACGGTCTTTTAACGAATTATCTTGCAAAGGAGACTGTGGAGGGCAGTGCTGATGTTGAGGGTTATCCCAACGCTACTATAACAGGCAAATCGCTGAGTGAGCTTTTCGGTTCGGCAACAGAGGTAAATAACCTTTTTATTGAAAGTACATACGAAGCTACGGGTTATTTTGAATATGACAGCTGTCAGAATTTTGCAACGCTGATAAATAATAAAGGTACAGTAGGAGATAAATTTACCGTATATAAAGAACTGGGTACCAGAGATGGTGATACAGGCTACACCATGAAACATGGACAGTTTTTTCCCTATGATAACATCACTGCGGGCAACTATTCAAAAGATAACCCTGAAAATCTGTACACCGCTTTTGCAAGAAGAGGTGCGGCTAACACCGGATTGCTGCCTGACAGTGACCCGAGAAAATACGAGAAACTCCTTACGGTAGGCAGTAATCCCGATTACTATTTCGGTATGGAACTCTCCGCAGGCTTTACTCAGACTCCAAGCGGTAAGGACAATTGGGGACACGATATAATCTTCGAGTTCACGGGTGATGATGACTTCTGGCTGTACGTTGACGGCGAGCTGGTCATCGATCTTGGCGGTATACATTCCGCACTTTCGGGAAATGTCAACTTTGCAACGGGCGAAGTTAATGTAAACGGCAAAAAGACAAATCTGAGAGATATTTTCATTGCCAATTACACCGCAAGAGGAATGACAACAGCTGAGATAAACACCGAACTTGCAAAGCGTTTTGATTTTGACCAAAAGACAGGCGAGTACGAAAAAGTCTTCAAGGATTATTCCTCTCACGAAATGAAGATCTTCTACATGGAACGCGGTGCGGGTGCGTCCAACCTTCACATGCGTTTCAACCTGAGTTATGTAACTCCAGGTCATGTGGTGCTTGACAAGGAAGTTACGGGCACAAATGATATGGACTACGATCTGGTGGAATTTCCCTATCAGATATGGTATAAGGATAACGAAGCGACCGGAGAAGAGAAGTTGCTGAGCAATGTTGATGAGCATATCAGCGTTACCTATCAGAACTCTACCAAAAAAGTAGAGTATCTTCCGTCGTATACTCCACCGGGAAGCACTACGCCCTATCAGTCGGTATTCTTAATAAATCCGCAGAAAAGTGCAGAGATACATTTTCCTGCCAATACCATTCAATACCGTATAATTGAATGCGGCATAAATAGTGATGTCTATGATAATGTATATGTAAACGGCGTTAAAAAGGAGAGAGCGCCCATCGGTGATACGGGGCGCTGTACTGTAGATTCGGGATGGATGGAAGTAAGTGAGAGAACGAGCGTCACCTTTCAGAACCATGTTGATCCGGATGGTCTGCGTACACTTTCTTTCCAGAAGAAGCTGTATGACAATGATTACAAAAAGTCAATGTCCGCTGAGGACAAGGAAGCTCACAAGATAACCCATGAGCAGCTAAACCCAGCGCAGGACAAGGAGAAGACCACATTCACATTCAGGCTTTATCTCTCCGACGGCGCAACGGAGGAAATGACGCTGGCAAATATGTATAAATACTACGTCATCGACCCCGACGGCTATTACTGTCGGTGGAGTATGGAAGCGCGGGACTTTGTTTCCACAAGCCTTTCAAAAGCGGCGCTGGATGCTGAACTGCTGGCTATCGACAATAATGAGGAACTGGACGAAGAGCAAAAGCTGGCGCAGAAGGCTGGCATAACAGCGCAGATACCCGAATTTGAGACTTCCATGAACGGCAGTATCTCAAAGATACCTGCGTGGTACACTGTGCTGGTGCCGTATATTCCCGCAGGCACAAAGTTCAAGGTTGAGGAAAGAGATTCCGATTCGGAAAGACCTTTGGGCTATGACAGAGTGGAATATGAACGTATTGAAGGCACATACACCTTCGTTGCGGGCGGTGCAGAGAACGAGGGCTGGGTCAAAAAGGAAGAATCACCCAAGATGAACGTCATCAATCAGCGAGGTTTTGAGATCGAAGCGCAGAAGATATGGAGCGACAAGGATTTCTGCCGCACTCACGCACCCGTATATACAGCGCTGTATTACAAAGCTGATGAAAATGCGGAGGAAGAGCTTGTATCGGGCACTGTGAGGAAGATCACCGATGATGAGCCCTATGTGCGCTACTTCATGAATACTCTGCCCGCAGGCAAGTCCCTTGATAACTATGCGGTGTATGAGGTGGAAGTAAGTAATGATGCCGTTTTCGATACAGAGGGCAAAATGACAAGCGGAAGTATTTCCAAAAAACTGGAAAACGGACTTGTCACCAACAATAACCTGCATTCATATTCCGTAAGCTACGATAAAGGTAGTGTAAAAACAGAGACTATCAATGGCAAGGATTACAGCTCCCGAAAGGATTCGATAACCAACGAACGTTCGGGCGGTGTGGTCATCTCGCTGTATGACATGAAGCCGGAAAAAACTGCCGATGATACTTACAGGAAGAAGCCCCTTAAAGAGGGCGTGTTCACGCTGTATAAAGGCAGAGGTTCTTCCCGCGAGAAGCTGGGAATTTTCACTTCAAATGAAAACGGCAGGATCACCACCATGTATGATTACGAGCTGGATACCGAGTACGAACTGGTGGAGGACACACCTCCCGATCACTATATCGGACTTCCGAGAACGGTGAGGTTCAGGCTGAAAAGCAATACCGATGCCAGCAATGTTACCACCTATTCGGTAGAGTTCTACGATGAGGATACGAATGCTTGGGTGGATGTTAAAGATAAGTATAATACACAGCGCAGCGAGTTCAAGTACGATGAGTGGCTGGGATGGAACGAACCTGCAACAACGGGAGATCAGCTGGTGGCGTACATAAATGTGTACAACAAAAAGTTCACCCTGAAAGCCGAAAAGCAGGACTTCAAGGATAACTCCAAAAAGCTGGAAGGCGCTCATTTCGCGCTGTATCGCGGTGTGAGCGGTGTGGGCGGGCTTGTTAAGGACTATGACCCCATTCCCGGATATAACGATCTTGTCACCGATGAGAACGGCATCATCCCGATGATAGACAACACTCTCGAACCGGGAAAGTACTATCTGGAGGAAGTCACTCCCCCGACAGGCTACAAAAAGCTGAAAGAGGACGTTATCTTCACCATTAAGAAAGATGATATCGTACTCAACAATCAGGACAGCTGTTTCCATCTGGAGACCACCGAAACGGACGAACACGCCTGCGTTATCAGGATATGCAACGAACTGGATGATTCGGACCTTTACTTCGATATCGAGAAGATCATCTTCACTGACAAAAATATCCATAACAGCGACGACGAACAGAAATTCGTGTTCAGAGTTGACCGCTTCGAGGAAACGGACACCGCAATGACAGGTGCCTGCGACAGCTTCTTTGTGACGCTGAACTGCGATAAGGACATGACCTATAATTCCGATGAGGACATAATGGTGGATGGCGCGAAGTACAACTACACTATGTTCCACTCAGCCGCTGACGGCTATTCTTTCAGCGGAAGCGGTGACAACGTGACCATAACAAGGACGTACAACAATAACGGCAAAACAGAGAACTACACCTTCCCCACAGCCATCAGGACAGGCAGACAGACCATCCATGTGAAGAAAGGCGGCATCTACCGCATATCAGAAGTCACGGGCTGGTCGGGAACGGACTATGTGCTGTGGAAAGGCTCCAATGTTTATAAGGGTTACGGCACCCCCATCAGTCAGGGCGGGGATGACGGCTGTGTGGTATTCTCCACAGCTGCCGTAAAAGCCGAAAAATTCAAGGAAGCATCGGCGCAGATAGACGGCAAGTACCGTCCCACCGCCAGCTTCACCAACACCGAAACGGAATTCGCTTATCTGACCTCTCAGTCATACGCTGAAAACATCATCGGGCGAAGCGGAAGTCAGGGGGCGGCACCATGAGCGAAAAGCGCAGGAAGATAATGATATGCAGTGCGGCAGGGGTAATGTTCATCACACCCCTCATCGTGCTGGCGGCTATGTATAACAGCAGTATCCGCAACAACAGGTTCAAGCCTGCGGAAGCTAATATACAGATAGCGGAGAACGGCAATTCTCCGCAGGATGAACAGACAAGCAGTTATACCGTAACAGACACCACAGAGGGCGGCGTGCATCACTACTATGTGAACAAGACTGTGAAAGTCTACGACGAGCGCAACAAGAACGACGAACAGCTGAAAGTTATGATCGTGCCGATGTGGGTGGATAAGGCGACGGGAGATATATGTTCCTGTTCGGATGACACTGCGAGTCTTGGTTTCAGCACGCAGGAGATAGCGGGCAACACCCTTGTATACAAAAACAGCAAAGGCGAGACAGTGCTGACGCTATACCTCAACGAGAGCCCATTATGGAGCGAAGAATGGGACGCGCAGACGAAGGATGGCTGTGTGGTATTCACATATAAGGGCGAGTTCACTGAGGGGGAGTACACCCATGATCTGGTGACACGCGGAGAGTTATCCAAAGCGGCATACGACAACACGGAAGCGTATGACATACAGCTGGATGTACTCGCGGACGCCTCTCAAATTCATAATTCATAATTCAGCCCTCGGCCGGGCGGGCCGTGTCCGCCTATTTATAGTTTTGTGAGGGCGGTAGGATAGCGTGACGGCGGGTCAGAACATGGCGAGAACCGAAATTGAAAGTGCAGGAAACTCTGACGCAGACTGAGTTGGGAAAGAACAGCAAAGCTGTGCGCGACAAGAGCTTTGGGTCAAGCCTTTCGCGAAAGGCTTGCGGAGTTTGAGGCAGAGCCTCAATCACCGAAGTGCGAAACCAAAATGCACAGCAAACTATAAGAGCAAAGCAAACATAAAAAGGCGGGCGGTTCGCACCAAAGAGAGTGCGTGCCGCCCTTTTTGCATCCGCACAAACCATCTGCGTACACGAACCGCCCGCATCACCAGCGAAACGGCGACAGCTCGTTGAGCGGTTTGCCATAACTCCAAACCGATAAAAGCAGGATGCGGAGCGATAGGGTCAGCGGCAGGACTTCCCGCGATAGGGTTAAGCAGGCACTAACGATAAAAGCTGTATGCGGAGCAATAGGTTCAAAACCTCCCCAAACGCGCATTGTTACTATATTCACAAAAATATTTGTAAAACTTTTATACAAAATTCCACCTTTTCTGCATTTTTTGGGTTGCACTTGTGCGCTTTTTTGTGTACAATATAAGTGTGATGTAATCGTTTTAATTTTTAAAAAAATGGATCAGGCAAAACAACGTATAATGTTATTATGAGCTTTGGTGAACGGCATTTGTGAAGTCTGCGA
>NZ_CAMHRZ010000181.1 GCF_946187255.1 uncultured Ruminococcus sp. | reverse complement strand
GCTGGTTGAGATGGACGGCTTTGAGGATAATGAGAGCGTCATAGTTATGGCAGCCACCAACAGACGTGATATACTCGATCCCGCTCTGCTGAGACCTGGCAGATTTGACAGGCAGATACTTGTCAGCTATCCCGATGTGAAGGGCAGAGAGGAGATACTCAAAGTCCACACCAGGAACAAGCCCCTTGCTCCCGATGTTGACCTGACTACCATCGCAAAGACAACAGTCGGCTTTACAGGCGCCGATCTTGAAAACCTTGCAAACGAGGCTTCGCTCCTTGCCGCAAGGAAGAATAAAAAGGCTATCACTAAGGAGGAGATCGAGGAAGCATCGATCAAAGTCGTTGCAGGCCCCGAGAAGAAATCCAAAGTGGTATCCGAGCAGGAAAAGAGACTTACTGCCTACCATGAGGGCGGCCATGCGATATGTACCTATTATTGCCAGAAGCAGGATAAGGTGCATCAGGTCACTATCATACCCAGAGGTCAGGCAGGCGGCTTTACCATGAGTCTTCCCGAGAAGGATAAGGCTTTCGTCAGCAAGAACGAGATGTATAACAATATCATAGTTCTGCTGGGCGGACGTGTGGCTGAAAAGCTGATACTCGATGATATCTCCACCGGCGCATCCAATGACCTTGAAAGGGCTACGGCTACCGCAAGGAACATGGTCACCAGGTACGGCTTCAGCGATAATCTGGGTCCTGTCGTTTACGGTCAGGGCGAGCATGAGGTATTTCTCGGCAGGGATTATACAAATACTCCCAGCTACTCCGATAACGTAGCAGCAGAGATCGATAACGAGATCAGGACTATAGTTGAGAATGCATTCGAGGATGCTGAGACTATACTGACCGAGCATATCGATAAGCTGCATATCATTGCAAAGTATCTCATGAAGCATGAGAAGATCGACGGCATCAAGTTTGAAAAACTGATGAAGGGCGAGATACCCGCATCCGAATATGAAGACGATGTCAAGCAGGAGATCGAGATCGAAATACCTGTCAGTGATGTTGTTGTCAATGAGGATAAGGATAACGTTACCGTTGATGAGAATAAGGACGATCTGTCCGATAACTGAGAACTAAATTGAGCCGATATCCTCTTCGGGTATCGGCTTTTTTCTGAAATATTTGGTATACATCGGGTATACCCTGAATAAAGAGGGGATAATATGAATTTATTGTTTATAGGCGATGTAGTCGGAAATTCAGGTACTGCTTTTCTGGAGGAACAGCTGTTCGGGCTGAAAAGGAAGTATAATATTGATGTTACCGTTGTTAATGGTGAAAATTCGGCACAGGGCAACGGTATAACCCCTGATTCCTTTGACCGACTGATGAGGATGGGCGCTGATATCGTGACCACAGGAAATCACTGCTTCCGCCGCAGGGAGATGTACGATATATTCGACAGCAATGAATTTCTTGTGCGTCCTGCGAATTATCCCGATGATGCACCCGGCAGGGGAGTGGCAGTGCTGGATCTGTGTCCCGTAAAGATCGCGGTGGTCAATCTTATGGGGACTATGTATCTCGAAAGCCTTGACAACCCCTTCAGCAGGATAGACGAGATACTTGCGGATATCGATACGCCGAATATATTTGTGGATTTTCACGCGGAAGCCACCAGCGAGAAGAAGGCTATGGGCTTTTATCTGCAAAACAGGGTGACTGCCGTATTGGGTACCCATACTCATGTACAGACTGCCGATGAGTGTATACTGGGAGGGCATACCGCATATATCACCGACGTTGGCATGACGGGTCCCGAGCTTTCGGTGCTTGGTGTGGATAAGGATATAGTTATAGGAAAATTCCGCTCTCACATGCCCGTTAAGTTTGAAGAAAGCATCTCCAAGCCTTTTATTAACGGCGTTGTAGTTACTTTTGATGAAAAATCGGGAATATCTACAAATATTACAAGGGTAATTAGTCGTAAATGACAAAAAACGGAAAATGCTATTGCAAAAATTACCAAAATGTAGTATAATATCATTGCTGTAAAGTATAAATATACTGTTACGACATTTAAAAAAGGAGGTTTGGATGGTGGAGGTTCTGAAAGTTTCATCACGATCTGTACCAAACTCTGTTGCAGGTGCAATATCTGGAGTGATTAGAGAAAAAGGTTCTGTTGAGATACAGGCAGTAGGCGCAGGTGCGGCTAATCAGGCTATCAAGGCTATTGCCATAGCCAGAGGCTACCTTGCACCGGTGGGCATAGATATGATCTGTGTACCCGCTTTCGCTAATGTTGAGATCGACGGCGAGGAAAGAACAGCTATCAAGCTGATCTGCGAACAAAGATAAATACAAGGCACGGGGCGCTGCTTCGTGCTTTTTATTATTTCCCCACTTGACTTATGGCGTATAAAGTGATATCATCATATTATGAACGATAAGCCCAATGGCAATAATTACGAAAGGAAACCTGTTATGAAACTGGAACCGATCATCATTTCTTTGCTGGATACCGACCTGTATAAATTCAATATGGATCAGGTTATATTCCATAAGCATACCGATCTATGCGGGCAGTATTTCTTCAAGTGCCGCAATAAGGATGTTGTATTCACTCCCGAAATGGCTGAGGAGATAAACGCCCAGATAGACCACCTGTGTACTCTGCACTTTACAAAGGAAGAGCTGGATTATCTGAATTCCATACGCTTTATCAAGAGAGACTATGTGGAATTCCTGCGTCTGTGGCACCCGATAAGGGATTATGTTACCGTAAGGCTGGAGGACAGCGGCGAGCTTTATATCGAGGTAAACGGACCATTATTCTCTGCGATGCAGTTTGAGATATATCTGCTGGAGATAGTGAACGAGGTATACTTCCGCATGAGTTACGATTACAATAAGCTGCGCAAGTCTGCGGAGGAAAAGCTGGATGCCAAGATCAAAGCCATGAATGACGGTACCTATACATTCAGATTTGCGGAATTCGGCTGCCGCAGAAGACTCTCCCGTGAGTGGGAGGATGTGGTGGTAAAGCGCTTTGTTACCGAAACAAAGAACTGCGTAGGTACATCGAATGTATATCTTGCCATGAAGTACAATGTGACACCCATCGGCACTTATGCGCATGAGTTCGTGCAGATGTATCAGGGCATAGACAATATCCCGCTGGCATATTCAAATAAGTATGCCATGAGAGACTGGTACGATGAGTACGACGGCGACAACGGCACAGCCCTCACCGATACCGTTACCACCGACCTTTTCCTGCTGGATTTCAACCGTTCTATGGTGAATAACTACACAGGTGTGCGCCATGACAGCGGCGACCCTTATGCATGGGGCGAGAAGATCATCGCTCATTATAAGAAATACGGCGTTGACCCCAAGACCAAGCTGCTGCTTTTCAGCGACAGCCTTGATTTTGACCGCGCCCAGAAGCTGTATGACTATTTCTGCGACAAGACAAAGGTATCCTTCGGCATAGGTACCTTCTGTTCCAACGATACCTGCGAAAAGGCGCTGAATATCGTCATCAAGCTGCAATATGTCAACGGAAGACCCGTTGCAAAGCTGTCCGATGATGTGGGTAAGGCGATGTGCCGTGACGAGGGATATCTCGAATACCTCAAAAGCGCAGTAGATTTCAGGCTGAAAAGGGAAGCCGACAAGATAAAGTGATCATAAAAGACCTGTCCATATTACCGGACAGGTCTTTGCTTTATCCTATATGATGATACCCTCAAGATGGTCGCACTCATGCTGTATTATCTGTGCGATAAATCCGGTGAAATCACTGCGTTTCTTTTTCATCTGAGTATCCTGATACTCGACTGTGATCTTCTCCCAGCGCTTGACCTTTCGCACGCCCGTCAGCGACAGGCAGCCCTCCTCAGTTTCGTAGGGCTGTGCTTTTTTCACGATAACGGGGTTCAGCATGACTATATCCATTATCCCAGCCGTGAATATTATTATCCTCTTGTTGAAGCCTATCATGTTTGCCGCCATACCTACACAGCGTTCGTGGTTTGCTTTTAGTGTGTCGCGCAGGTCTTCAACTATCTGCATATCATTGCTGTCCGCTTTAATGGACTTCTTTTTCAGGAACAGAACGTCCCTCACTATTTGTCTTTCCATAATATCAGCTCATTTCATCGATTATCTCTTTAAGTGCCAGCGCAGTTTCCTCATTGACTCCCGCCACCGCCCGCAGTTCCTCTGCCGATGCGTTTTTCAGCGCTTCCTTTGTCTTGAATGCGGTTATCAGCTTCTGTGCTTTCTTCTCGCCCACGCCCTTGACCGTTGTAAGCTCCAGTGAAAATGCGGAATGACTGCGCTTTTTCTTCTGATAGGTTATAGCCACGCGGTGTACCTCGTCCTGTATCTGCGTCACAAGATCGAAGGCTTCTCTGCTCTTTATCAGTGATATCTCGCCGTCCCCAGTAGCTATCGCCCGCGTGCGGTGACGGTCGTCCTTAACGAGACCGTACAGTGGCACATCAACACCCAAACGTTCCAGCACGGGGCGTATTGTGTTTACATGACCGTTGCCGCCGTCCAGCAGTATAAGGTCGGGCAGCTGCGCAAAGCCTTCGTCCTCGCCTTTGAAGTATTCACCGAAACGCCGCTCTATGACCTCTGTCATGCAGGCGTAGTCGTTCTGCTCAAACACGGTCTTTATCCCGAATTTCTTGTATCTGCGCTTGCAGGGTCGTCCGTTCTCGAACACCACCATACCCGCCACCATATCGCTTGATGCCAGGTTGGATATATCATAGCATTCTATGAAACGCGGCGGCTTTTCCATATTCAGTGCTCTGGCAAGTTCTTCCAGTCCCGCGACCTCATGTCTTGTCCTGCCTACGCGAACGGATATGAACTCGCTGGCATTGTTTTTTGCCATTGTCGTCAGCTGTGTCAAGTGTCCTCTTTTCGGTACTGTAACATATACGGCATGATCGTACTTTTTCCTAAGGTACTGCTGGAGCATCTCAATGTCGGAAGGCTCTTCTGCCAGCAGGATAGTCTTTGGTGCATCATCCTTCATAGAGTAGTAGCTAAGGACAAATTCCTCCATCATCTGTGCAGGCTCTGCACGGTCTCCCAGATAATAATCCGCCTTGTCGCTTAGTCTGCCGCTGCGGTACATTATCACGCTGGCGCAGGCGATATCTACATTCTGAGATATTGCGATTATATCACAATCGGGCACCGTCTCGTCGATCACCTTCTGGCTTTCGGCAGCTTTCTGTATCGCGGCTATCCTGTCCCGCAGACGGGCTGCCAGCTCAAATTCAAGGTTTTCAGCTGCACGTTCCATCTCAGCGGTGAGCCGTTCCACCGACTGCGCCGAACCGTTTTTGATATAGTCCACCGCCTGCCTGATGGTTGCGTTGTATTCCTCCTGCGGACATTTTCCTGTGCATACCCCCATGCACCTTTTGATATGGAAATTCAGACAGGGTCTCTGCTTTCGGATATCTCGCGGGAACACCTTTGTGCAGGTGGGCAGGCGGAACACCTTGTTTGCCTCTTCCACCGCCTGTCTTACTGCAAATGAGCTTGTGTAAGGTCCGATATATTCCGCGCTGTCATCGCTTTTTTGCAGTACAGCCTGTATTCTCGGGTAGGCTTCATCTGTCACGCGGATGTAGCTGTACCCCTTGTCGTCCTTTAGAAGTATATTATATTTCGGGGTATGCAGTTTGATAAGCGAGCATTCCAGCACCAGCGCTTCAAATTCGCTGTCGGTCACGATGAACTCGTAATCGTTGACCTTTGACACCATCTTCCACACCTTCGGCAGATGATCCTGTCCTTTGCGGAAATAGGATGTCACGCGGTTATGCAGGTTCTTCGCCTTGCCGATATATATGATCTTCCCGTTCTTATCCTTCATTATATATACTCCGGGAGAGGTGGTCAGCTTTGAAGTTTTGTCCCGCAGGAAGGGAAGTCGCGGGTTATCCTCATCGGTGATATACATCATATCCTCCTTATAAATTATCCCCCGTCAGCGGACGGGGGATACTATAATGCTATTGTATTACTTGATATCCTTGCTCAAAGACTCATATTCGCCTTTGATGGCATTGTAATAAACACAGCCGCTCTTTTTGCCGAACTGCTTTATCATCCTGATATAAAGCTGCTGTCTTGAGGGCACTTCCCTGAACAGCTGCCTTATAAGTTCGATCTCCTCCGATGAACAGCTGCCGTCAAGGAGTTCAGCCAGCTTGTCGCCGTTATCGGTGAACTGTACGTTTTCGGCAGGCTTTTCTTCAGTCTTCTTGCTGCGTGCCTTTTTGGGCTTTTCCTTCTTTGTATCTGCTGCCTTTTCTTTCTTGGCAGTTTTATCGGCAGTTTTACGCTTAGCCGTCTTTGCGGGCTTTTCAGCGACCGCAGTCTCGGCTTCGGGAGCAGTTACTGTCTTGTTCTCGGTCTGCACTTCTGCCTGGGCGGGAACTGTCTCTGCCTTCTTTTCGGTCTCAGTGTTCTCCGCAGCCTTTGTCTGTTCGGGCTTAACGGCATCATTCACATTCTTATCCGATGCCTTAGCGCTGTTCTTATCATCCTCTGCGGGCTTTACGCTTTCCGCAGGCTGAACAGCTTTCTTGTTATCATCGGCGCGAACTATCACAGTATCGGGGCTGACATACTCGGGGTGTTCAGCCGCATACATCTCTTTCAGACGAAGATACTTGGGTCTCAGCAGCTTATATAGCTCGGTAGCATCCTGCTTGTATTCCTTAGCCAGCGTGTTGTGGAATTCCTCTTTGGTATAGGAATTTACCAGCAGCTGGGAGATATGGTTTATCTCCTCAGGTTTGAAGCTACTGTTTTTCAGCACCTCTTTCAGTGCGGGATAGAATTCCTTAG
>NZ_CAMHRZ010000180.1 GCF_946187255.1 uncultured Ruminococcus sp. | reverse complement strand
CGTTTATGCCGTCGGAATCAACACAGTCGGCATTCTTTTTGCCCGCTTCCGTGAGGGGGAATTTCTTGGGGTACTTGATGTACTGCTTGATAAGGATAACATCAGCCAGATTTACCTTGCCGTCGCAGTTTGCATCGCCGTATAATACAGAGGACTTATCCTCATTGGGGTCATCGAACACAGGCTTTGAACCGTCGGGCTCGACACCGCCCACCAGCTTATCACCGCTGTATACGCAGATATTCTCTGTCCTTACTTCTGTACCTGTTGCGAAGAAAGCGTCATCTTCCTTGTAGATCTTGAGATCCTTGTAGCTGGGGTCATCGGTGGGATCCCATGAATCGCCGTAGTAAAGACCGACAGTGAACTGATACTTCTTGCCCGAGTTAGCGATATTATAATCGCCCCACTTGATCTCGGCATAGTACATATCTTTCATCTTGTCATACTTGTAGGGACCGCTTATAACGCCGTTTGCGGGAGCAGCTTCTGTGGAAGCCTGATCGTAGAGCTCTGTTACGGTGACATTCTTAGGATCGGTCATGCCCTTTGTGCTGAAATAGTAGCGTACAGAAAGGTCTTCGAGCTTCTTGGTAGCTGCTGTATTTACATACAGCGATACCTTTGTTACACCTGCACCGTTGGCGTTGAGGTCATCGATGCCGCAGGCAGTTACCCAGCATTCATTGCTTGTGGAACCGCCGCCTGCGCCCGAGAATGTAGGCTTGGGCGGGAAGTTCTTTGTGGGAGCCATCTTGGAAGTACCGTAGTACTTGTAAAGACCTGCGCTTGCGCCTACGAAAGCTGCGTTATAATCGATGGTTACTTCGTTGTATGTCCAGTCACTGGTTATATCATTGTGAGCGTCCAAGTTATCGGGACCGCCTGCAAGTGCGCCGAAGAGAACATATCTCTGGGGATCGGGATCCTCGCACTTGGTAAGACCCGAGCTTGCTCTGTGGTGAGGATACTCTACGGAATTCTCATTGTAGCCTACGATGAAGCATCTGCTGCCGTGAAGCTCATCCTCGCTCCAGGGCTCAGGCTCGCCCTTCTTTACAGCCTCTTCGTTTGCTTTGACACGCTCAAGGTATTTGATATCGTTGTTACCCATGAGGTATTCCATCTGTCCCTTTGCCCAGTCGCTGTACTTGTTGGGCTTGTCTCCGTTGTACTTGGTGTACACGAGAGCTTCCAGCTGAGCGGCAGTGTTGTAACGAGCGCTGCCCCATGTATTCAGCCACCAGTAGCCCTGAGGTGTTATCTCACCTATACCGCCTGTCATGTAGGTATTCAAAGCCTTTTCAACAGACTCCCAGCAGTTCATCTGCTCGTAGGGGCTCTTGTTGGCAGCTTTCTTGAATTCATCTATGAAATCCGGATAAACGTGTTCACCCTTGGTATAAGGTGTCTCTCTGCATATCTCACCGAGTACGCACTGTACGCCGCCCCATACGTCATTCCAGCAGTGTACATAGCAGGGAGCAGCATAGTAATCGTAGTAAGGATACATCTCTTCCAGGTACATATGGTCGCCTGTTATCTTGTAGAGCCATGCAGCTGCCCAGCAGTAGTCGTCCTGCCACTTGCTGGACTGATAATAACCCTTAGGACCGTCGCCGTTATCGGAAAGCTCCTTCGGATGATCCTTTGCGAACTTGAACAGCGCCTTTGCGTATTTAAGGTTCTTTTCAGCATAGGTCTTGTCGGTATTCTTGAAGTTGAGGTAGTTTATCGCCAGTGATGCGGCAGCGGAAGCAACATAGTCCGTCTGCGGCTTGTCGGGTGTCAGGAAGAAAGCGGCTCTGCCCATCTCGTCCATTTCGGGAGAGTTCCAGAATTTATGATCCCAGTCACCGTCGCCCACCTGATAGCAGTGAAGGACAACATCACCGTTCTTGTCAAGGAAGGTACACTTCATGAGATAGTCGTTGAAATGACGGAGTATAGTCTCGATATGCTCCTGCTCACCGATCTTTACATACGAATCACGGAACTCATAGTAACCCCAGCCCACTGTGGAAGCGGCATAGTTCTCGGGCATACCGAATTCAACGTGGTCGCCTGCATCGTGGAAACCGCCCGCAACGTCAACACAGCCGTCACCGTCGGGATCAAGCAGACTCTTGTACTTCTTGATCTCCGCTTCTGTAAGGTTCACACCTACCCAGTCTTCTATAGGGTGAAGAGGTACTTTTGCATCATAGGTGTGACAGTTTCCTCTCCATTCAAAGCGGTTGTTTCCCTCTACGTCATCTCCGCACATATTAGCATCGTAGAAGTACATGGAATACTGCAATGCTCTTGCGAAGTCGTATTTGACGCCCGAAGAATTGGCAATCGCGTCCTTGATCTCATCTGCGGCATTGACCGACGGAGCAAAGACTGCCGCCTGACCAAGTGCAACAGCCGCACTCGCTGCAAATGAGATCAGCCTGTTTTTTAGCTTCATAATGACTCCTCCATAAATAATTTTATTCTGTCAATAACAGCTATATCCCGATCGATGCACCCGCTTATAATGATAGCATCACAGCTTAGTCTTAATGGAAAATGCTGTTAAATATCAGACTTTGAATGATTTGATAGCTCCAACGATATACTTCTGTATCTCCTGAGCATCCTGCTTTGTGATACCGTCGCCCCTGTTGTATACATCAGCGTTCTTCAAGCCCTGTACCGTGATGGGGTGCTTTTTCGGATCGGAGACATACTGCTTAACGAGTATGACATCTTTGACGCTTACTCTGCCGTCGCAGTCAGCATCACCGTAAACGATCTTTTCTGATGTGCCGCCCGTGATGGGATATGTTTTCAGGTCGGGAAGCTCATCAAGGGTTATGCAGTATTCGCTGGTATATACATCCACAAGGTTATCAACAGGGTTGTTCTGCTCACTGGTGAGATAATTCATATACCAGGGACAGAAGTAGAGCCAGCCTGCCCTTTCATTGGTAAGATTTTCTATGGACGGTATGGAATCGTTCTCCGACATGGTCACCATCTTCTGACCGTCAGTGCTCTGTACAAGGCTGTAGAATGTAGCGGATATAGCACTGAGGTTAGGCAGACCGTCCTTGGCGTTATACTTGTCGCAGCCGACGATATCGACTACATCGTCACCGGGATACCATTCCGACGCTGCGGGGGATGTGGAACCTGTCCATATCCATATAAGGTTGTCCAGACCGTACTTATTGGTAAGCTGATCATACAGCAGGCGGTAGAGCTTCTTGCAGGGCTCTGCGCCCTCTGCGCCCCACCAGAACCAGCCGCCCTCAGCTTCGTGGAGAGGTCTCCACAGAACAGGCACGTCTGCGTCCTTCAGCTTTTTCAGTTCGCCCGCGATAAGCTCGATATCAGCCATGAGGACTTCATTCTCCCATGTGCCCTCTTCGAGAGCTTTGGTTATGCTGAAAGTCGTATACTTATCACTTGCCGATTTAACATAGAAAGCAATATCGGTGCCACCCTTTTCGGAAGGAACGTTCCAGTGCCATGTCATAGTAACTATGCCGTGATACTTGTTGGTCCATTCGATGGCACGCTCGGGTGCATCATCCCTCCAGGTGGAGGAAGTGCAGTATGCCAGCAGGTCGATACCGCGTATAGCAGGCTGTTTGCCTGTCTTGTCCAGGATATACTCAAATTCCGCTTCGTTGTCCTTTATGAAGACATCGGGGCTGTTCCACGAATTGTAGTTGTGGGAGCCGCAGTACTCCTGCTGACCTGCGATTATATGCTTGCCGTACTGGTCACGCAGATAGCTGTAAAGACGCTTTGTGGATTCCGAAGCATTGGGATTTGAAAGCTCTGTCGTGGGTGAAAGATTTGCGATATGATCGGGAGCGGGCTCTACCTTTAAATAGTCAAAATAGGTATATCCCCAGTAGCCTTCCAGCTCGACCGTATTCTTGCCCTTGTTAAGCAGGACGATACCGCCGGGAACTTCTCCGAAGGACTCATTGTACGGGAAAGTGACCTCGCCCTGATTTACACCATTCACGTTGAGGTACTGTACTTTCTTGTTCCTGTCGCTGGGCTGGCAGTAGCAGAATGAAAGCTGATAAAGCCCCTTTTCGGGTGCTTCGACTTCCACGCTTACCTTAGTACCCTTCTGATCGAGATAGGAAAAACCTTTTCCCGAGAAATTTGACAGATCTGTCTCATCGCTCCAGTCACCGCCGCGCTTGAGACCTTCGGTGCCGTTAGAAAATATCTTTCCGCCCGAAGTGCTGCCGTTTTCAAACTCGTAGATC
Source organism: uncultured Ruminococcus sp. (assembly GCF_946187255.1). Lineage (GTDB taxonomy): Bacteria > Bacillota > Clostridia > Oscillospirales > Ruminococcaceae > Hominimerdicola. The sequence goes on along the minus strand of NZ_CAMHRZ010000180.1, from coordinate 2,657 downwards.
TTAGCATTTGTGCCGGCCGCTGTCTCTGCAAAAGAGCCAAAAGACGGAACGACCGACAGGCAAGCCATGACCGCTGCCACGACTGCCGACATCGATTTCAGTACACGTTTATCCATATTATTACCCCTTTTTGAAATACTCACGGGCGGCTCATCATAAAGACAAAAGCGCCCTTGTATTAACTCAACACTAATAATATATCACATTTTGGGGAAGAATGCAATAGTTTACACAAAAAATTTAAACAATTAATATTGCTGATTTATAAGTTAAAATGCCCGATAATTGCGCTTTTTAGGTATCTCTTCATGAAATGTACACACAGATGTAACATACAGGGTATGAACAGGGGCGGCTCCGTCATCGAAACCGCCCCGAAATGTCATTTATTTACTATATCGTTTTCAGTGTTCTGCTGTTCTGCCTGAGAGTCTCCGCTGTCCGTTTCCTTGCTGTCACCGTCCGAAACCGCGCTCAGCACAGCGGGCAGCACATTCGATATCACCGTGATGACCGCCACTATCTGCTGTGCCTTTATTATACCGAAAGCACTGTTGATGAATGCATTGTTCACGATGGCGGCATCTGTTCTGCGGCTTGATGCCGTCAGCAGTTCGGCAAACATGAGCCGCTGATTTTTGTCCTCCGCGTCCTTGCCGAAGAGTCTGCATCCTTTCAGGTACTCATCAGCCTCCAGGATATCGTTTACGATGACTTCCGGTTCTTCATCTGTGCCTGTCAGCATACCCAGTGATGAAAAGACCGTACCGCCCCAGATGATATCTTTCTTGTTTTCTTTCAGCAGATCATAGAGCCTTATGACCCTGTCGCATTTCTCCTTGATATCACCGTCTGTCAGCGCAAGCATCTCGCTGAGCCCCTGTATCGAATCGGAGCCTGCACCGATCTTACAGGTCTTTTTGAGGTATTCAAGGCAGGTCTCCATATCATCTACAATATCATCCACTGTCCTGTCAGAAAGTGCCAGAAGTATCACATAGGAGATATCCTCCTTGTTCGTGATGAACGGATGCAGCTTTTCCAAGCGCTGCATTATCTCATTGTGCTTTGCTATCACCTCATCGGCAGTGTTCAGTCTGCCGAGACCGCACAGCAGCATCGCCGCCAGCACCATGTAGGAATTATCCCGAAAATGCCCCTTGTGCAGTTTTTGGTATACCGCCTTGACATCCTCGATGTACTGTTCGGCATCATCCGAAAGCGCCATCTCACCGAGAAGTGCCAGCTTCACGTTATCTCTGTATCCCGAGAAAACGCCTGTGTGCTTGTTAAGTATACTGCGGCATTCTTTCATCCTGTCGATATCCGCTTCCCTGTCGGCACCCGTGAATATCAGTGCCGCCGCTGTGCTCATCAGGGACTTCTCAAACAGGAAATTCCTGGATATGGCAGTGCGGCTTCGCTCAAAAAGCTCGCATTTGTTTCTTAAAGTGTCAGTCATATTATCCTCCCGATCTTTTAACGGTAAAAGGGCATCTGCCCGCTAACGCTTATCCTTGTCGATGAATTCAAGGGATATGACCGAAAGACCCGCGAACAGCAGTGCAATGCCGATAAGAGTTCCCCAACAGTCTGCAACGTTTTCCGAAGTAGAGAGATACTCGGTACTTGGGTTCTGCTCACCGCATTTCTGTGTGAACTGCTCCACGCCGTCGTCTTCGGCTTCCACCTGATCCACCACGAACTGTACAGGCTTGCTGCCCTCGTACTCCACGTTCCTCATCTTCTTGATGGTCGTCCATACGGAGCTCATGGGCAGCTCGTTGTAATTCGCCTCAGAGCATACCGCCCTTATGCCCCACTTGGATATAGTGAATTCGGAAAGCTGTGCGGCAGCACCTTTAAGATTAAAGAAGGTACCCGCGAATACCAGCTGTATTATCAGCATGAAAGGCACTATGGTCATCGCCGTAGTGGGATTTTTTACCAGGCAGGACACGAACAGCGCTATCATGTCCGCCGCAAAGGTCACAAGGAACAGGGTGAGGAATATGTCCACACGGTTGCTTGAAAATATCAGTCCGCTTTCGGGGAACTTGACCTTCGAGAAGTTCAGCACCTGGATGATTATGATACACTGGCAGGCGCAAAGGAACGCCTGATAGATCATGTGCGCCGCAATGTATGCGGACATGTGGAACCCCGAACGGTGTTCACGCTTAACTATGGCTCTCTCTCGGCATACCACCTGAATGGAATTAAAAAAGCCGTTCCATATACATATACACGAAAGTGCAAAAGCACCCTTGACAGTTCCCTCCATAGTCTTGTTCATGGAGCCTGCCACAACAAATGCCACTATCTCGGTGATGACTGCCGCCATTGGTATAACTTTCCAGTCACTCTGGAAAACGAACATCCGAAACAGCTTTCCGAGACATATCCCCGTCTGGCGGACACGCCCGATGCGCTTCAGATTTTTTCCGCTCACATTATTCAAGATACAGCACCTCCCGTCCGCGACATGGCAAGTGCGGTATACTTCCTGACAAGCTCGTCCGCTCTGCCTTCGCCGCCTTCCTCTTTCTGATTAATCGCAAGAAGTATGCCCTCCATCGAATCCTTGTCAAAGAACTCATAGGCTTCCTTTATAGGTCCGAAGAAGGTGAGCCTTCCCGAACGCTCCGCATCCTTCG
>NZ_CAMHRZ010000179.1 GCF_946187255.1 uncultured Ruminococcus sp. | reverse complement strand
ATTCTGCTGATGGAAGTGTTTTAGGCAAAAGTAGTGATGACATAGTTTTAACAGAGGGTCAATCAAACTATTTCAAATATTACTTTGACGGAAATATATCTGATGCTCAAATTAAAGTAACAGCAACTGCTGAAAAAGATGGTTTCTTAACAGGAGATCGAAATGCTGTCGAAATGGTTCAGTACAATGTTAATGAAGACCACTTATATCTAACATTGAAACAAACTAAAGAAGACACGGGTTCTTTCGGAAAGTTTAAACTTCTTCTCTACAAGGGAGATCAAATTGTAGGCACGGAAGATGGTCATATCAGTATATATGCTGAGAATCTTAATGGCATAGATTCAACCGATGTTGCTGAAATCTGGGTGCTTGGAGAAGAGTTTGATAGAGTAGAGTATATTTATGAGCCATAATAACCAAAAAGACCGCCCCACCCGGGACGGTCTTTATTATTGCTTATTGAGTTATCAGCCCATCACAACAGTGATATTGGTCTGCTCGGTCATCTTGCACTCGCATACGAAGTTGCCCTCGACTGCCTCGCCGTTGACGGTGATCTGCTTGATACCGCTCTCAACGTGGTCGGGGTTCTGTATATCGATGGACAGGTGCTTGCCGCGGAAGTTCTTCTCGATCTTGAAGCCGTCCCACTCGCTGGGGATAGAGGGGCTTATCACCAGACCCTCGGCGTTGGGGCGCATACCGCAGATACCCTCAACACAGCCTACCATTACGGTGGAACCTGTGCCTGTCAGCCAGTGAACGTGGCTCCTGCCCGCGTAGGGTGAACGTGTGCTCTCGGTGAACTGACCGTGTACATAAGGCTCCAGCACTCTCTGCTCTGCCTTGTCGTTCATGCTTGCGGGAGCGCTCTCCTTGAAGTACTCGAAAGCTCTGTTGCCGTGACCCATCAGGGACTCTGCCAGGATTATCCAGCCCTGTGTCTGGCTGAATATACCGCCATTCTCCTTAGTGTCGGGGTTGAATATGTGCATCAGCGCACCATCGAAGTAGTGGTCTACATACGGAGGATCCATCAGCTTTACGCCGTAAGGTGTGTTCAGTATCTCGTGTACGCTGTTCAGCGCCTTCTCAGCCTGCTCCTTTGAAGCAAAACCGGATATTACCGACCAGCTCTGAGGATTCAGCCACATAGAAGCCTCGGGATCCTTCTTGGCACCAACGATAACGCCGTTGTCGCGGATACCTCTGATGAATCTGTCCTCGTCCCAGCAGTCAGCCAGTGCCTTGCCCAGCTCAGCCTGTGCCTTTGTGATGTACTCAACGTACTCTGTATCCTTGCGCTCCTCAGCATAGCCCTTGATAACGCTCATTGCATAGTACAGCTGGAATGCAACAAAGGTGGACTCACCCTTCTTGCCCATTCTCAGACAGTCGTTCCAGTCAGCGTGGAGACCTGCGGGCATCTTGTGGTCGCCCAGTCTCTCCTGCGAGAAGCGGATAGCATTCTTGAGGTGCTCATAAACGGTAGCCTCTCCGCCGCCTTCCTCTGCGTATACGATAACTTCATCCAGGAATGCCTTGTTGCCTGTCTCACCGATATACTTCACGATAGTCGGGAACAGCCACAGTGCATCGTCGGCTCTGTAAGAGGGGTGACCTGTTTCCTTAGCGTATACGGAATTCTCGTCGTTCTCGTCGGGGCAGGTCTCGTGACCTGCGTTGTGGTCGAACTTAACGAGAGGCAGACCGCCGCCGTTGGAAACCTGTGCGGACAGCATGAAGCGTATCTTCTCGGCTGCCAGCTCGGGATTGATGTGGATGATACCCTGTATATCCTGTACGGTATCTCTGTAGCCGTAGCCGTTTCTCAGACCGCAGTAGATGAAGGAAGCCGCTCTCGACCAGATGAAGGTGATGAAGCACTGATAAGCGTTCCATACATCCACCATGTTGTTGAATTCCTCAGAAGGAGTCTCAACCTGGAAGTTGTTCAGCTGACCGTGCCAGTAATCAACAAGCTCCTTGACCTCAGCATCGACCTTGCCTGCTGCCTTGTACTCGCTCATGATATTCTCAGCAGTGATGGGATCCTTCTGACCGAGTATATAGATAAGCTCCTTGGTCTCGCCCGCTGCCAGTGTGAAATCGGACTGCAGAGCACCGCAGGCATTGGAGTTATAGTTCAGCACGTTGTCGCACTTGCCGCTCTCCACAGCTATCGGGTTGCCGTAATCTCTGTACGAACCGATGAAGTTATCAAAATTACCGTTGTATGCAGAGACCTCAGCGCCTACGAGTCCAAAAAATCTCTCTCTGTGGTTAGAGCCGTTCTCGTCCTTGCCGCTGTTCTCGTTGATATGCTGTACGATCTTGTTGCCCTCAAAGGAGGTGCGGGTGATGAACAGGGTGTACTGGAGATTTACCTGATCCTGCTCGTAGTTGTTCTCGTTGGTGAACTCGATGAAGCCCCATGTGGAAAGGTTTCTGGGCTTGTCGCTCTCGTTGGTGACCTTAACTCTCCATACCTCATAAGTCTTGTTCAGGGGAACATAGTAAGTCAGTTCGCTCTTTATGCCGCTGTACTGAGAGATTATGGTAGTATAAGCTGTACCGTGATGACACTCGGTCTTGTACTCATCCAGTGACTTGCCTACAGGCTGCCATGTAGCAGACCAGTAATCCTTTGCATCGTTGTCTCTTATGTAGACATATCTGCCGGGCAGACCGATGTTGGAGTTGAAGCGGTATCTTGCTATTCTTCCGTTGGCACCGCTCTTTACAAAGCTGTAGCCGCCGCCGTTATTTGAAACGATAGCGCCGTACTCGGGAGAACCGAGATAGTTAGCCCAGGGTGCGGGGGTATCGGGACGTGTGATGACATATTCCTTGTTTTTCAGATCAAAATAACCATACTGCATAGTTGATCTCTCCTTTTCGTCATTTCATATCAATTCCTACGCGCGAAGACGCTAACCTCATTGTAACATATATCCGTCGGTTTGACAAGGGGTTAAGGAAGTTTTTTTCAAAAAATCGGTAATTTTTTTTAGTGCAAAATCGCCCATAACTACAGATTTATTAACATTTTGACTTATTTAAAATATATGAAAACGCACCCGCAAGTCTCTCACGGGTGCGAAACTATTTTCGTTTCAGGAGCGAGTCATGCCGATTCAAGCTGATCTATCACCACATAGTCCCTGTCGATATTGTTTTCCGAAACACATTCAAGCACATTATCGGCGATCTCATTCAAATAAGCGTCCCAGTGTTCGATCTCCGAGCGCCTGTCCCTATCTACGCTGAGAGTGACGATCACGATCTTGCGGTTCGGCTCGGTATCACCGTTTTGGACCTGTGAATCGCCTATCCCGACACGCACACCGAGTTCATAGCCGTTTTCCTCAATGCAGCTGTCGATCAGACTCTTTATCTCTTCGGTATCGGTGATAAGTTCGGTGACGGTTTCGGCAGATGATGTGTCACTTTCGGCAGGAATAGCATTATTCTCATTATTATCGGGCTTCACCGCAAAGAAAACCGCGACTGCCGCCGCTATTATGCATGGCATGATAGCTATTATGATCTTTTTGTTTTTCATGATGTCACCTCCCGCTCGATCAATGTTCTTTTCTTGTCTTAATTATAGTATCGCAGTCCGCAGAAGTCAATATACAATACTACAAACAAACCGAGCCCTTCACAGCACACTGTACAAATAAACGGACTGTCGTTTGACAGTCCGCCTGTTGAAATAATTATAACTTCTTGATACCCTTAACGTGGGCAGACAGCAGCGAAAGGTCTGTTACGGTCACAGCGCCGTCGCCGTTGAGGTCGGCATTGACACCCGAACCCAGCTTCTTTACGCCCTTGATGTGAGCAGCCAGCTTGGAAACATCGGATATATCTATCTTGTAGTCGCCGTTCAGGTCGCCCTTGACATTTGACAGGTAGTCAATATTCGTCACGCCGCAGGATAGAGCATATTCCTCTGCAACGCTGTTCCTGTAGCAGTGCAGCAGAAAATTACGTTTCAGTTTCTCACCGTTATGGAATATCCCGCAGTCATAATCTATGTTAATGAGCGAATTAGGCAGAGTTATCTCTTTAAGCGCTGGGCAGTTGGCAAATGAATTACTTCCTATTCCTTTCAGACCTTCGCCATTGATCGTCACTTTTTTTAGTGAAGTACAGTTTTGGAAAGTACGTTGTCTTATTTCCGAAAGACTATCAGGAAGCGAAACCGACTTGAGCGATGTGCAGTTTTCAAAGGCGCCATTACTTGAATTTGAACCGAGTATAAACTTCAAAGTGCTCGGAAATACCACCTTGCTCAGTGAAGTACAGCCGGCAAAAGCACCATTACTGATTATAGTCAAGCCCTCGGGAAGTGACACAGCGGTAAGTGAAGTGCAGTTTTCAAATGCACTAGAGTTTATCGTTGAGAGCCCCTTGCTGAATTTCACCTTTGTCAGAGCTGTACAGTCGAAAAAATCACTGCTGCCAATAGTTTTGACACTTGACGGTATCGTTATCTCCGTTAAGGATGTACATCCCGAAAAAAGATTTGTCGGCAATTCTTCAATACCTGAAGGAATATTGACACTTTCCAAGGCTATACAGTTCTGACACATCCTGTTATTCAATGCCTTGACTTTTTTGGGAAGCTGTAATGTTTTCAGCTTCCGGCAATTATAGAAAGCCTGAAATCCGATCGTTTCAACTGTATCCGGCACAGTGATACTTGTAACGTTCTTTTCCTTGAAGGCTTCCATGCCTATCTCAGATACCGTCTTGTTTTTAACTTTTGAGGGTATCACAACGTCTTTGGCGGTACCATTATATCCGGTCAGCATAATATGGCTGACGTCAATATCCTTCCAGCTAAAATCGTTTTCGGAATTTGCCGCACATACTTCATTATCGGCACTTTCAGTATATTCCGCACATACAGAATTATCCTCGATTTCAAAACTTTCCGCAACTGCGGTGAGGGCAGACATTCCGCCAAACATAAAGGTAAACGCCAGCAATCCTGCGATAACTTTCTTATTCATAACCAATTCCTCCCTGTCATCGATCGATAAAATAAATAATTATCTTTCTATATAAATATACACTAAAAATGTAAATTTGTCAATCATTACGAATTGTTTTTCCATACAAAAACGGACTGCCGCATGACAGTCCGTATGTATCTATTGTTCCAGTTTTTTCAGGAAAGCCCTTGTTCTGTCGTTGGACGGGTGGTCGATAACATCGGCGGGTGCGCCCTCCTCAACTATAAGTCCGCCGTCCATGAATATCACCTTGTCGGAAATGCTCCTTGCAAAGGCTATCTCATGGGTGACTATCACCATAGTCATCTTTTCCTCCGCCAGCTCTTTCAGCACTTTAAGTATCTCCGCCGTCAGCTCGGGGTCCAGTGCAGAGGTCGGCTCATCGAAGAACAGCATTTTCGGCTTCATGTTCAGCGCTCTGGCTATCGCCACACGCTGCTGCTGTCCGCCGGAAAGCTGATAGGGATAATAATCCGCTTTATCCGCGAGCCCCATTTTTTTCAGCAGCGCCTCCCCATCGGAGGTGACTTCCTTTTTGTCCCGCTTCATAACGTGTATCGGCGCATCACAGATATTCTTCATCACCGTATAATGCGGGAACAGATTGAAGCTCTGGAAGACCAGACTGAAACTGCTCTTGATCTCTTTCAGTTCGCCCTTTGAACGGTACTTTCCGTCCTCCACAGCGGGCTTGCCGCAGTAGATCATGCTGCCGCCGTCAACGGTCTCCAGCATGGACATACACCGAAGCAGCGTGGATTTGCCAGAACCCGAAGGTCCCAGTATCGATACTACCTGTCCTTCGCTTACATCAAGGCTGATATCTTTGAGTACCTCCAGATCATCAAAGCTCTTGCGGAGGTTCTTTATCTCCAGTAATTTCATGCAGCGCCCCTCCTATCTGAAATAGTTCATTTTCTTCTCGATAGACTCCATAACAAAGGCTACCACGAAGTTGAACACATAATAGAACAGACCTGCCACGAACAGCGGCATTATCGTCGCCTGTGCCGCAGCCACCTGCTTTGCCACCGTGAACATCTCGGTATAGGCTATCGCAAAAGCCAGGGAGGTATCCTTGACCAGCGTGATGACCTCATTGGTCACTGCCGGCAGGATGTTCTTGACCATCTGCGGGAATACTATCTTGAAAAACTTCTGTGTCCTGGTATAGCCCAGTATCTCACAGGCTTCATGCTGACCCTTTGGTACAGCCTGTATGCCCGCACGGTATATCTCGGCAAAGTATGCCGCATAATTCAGCGAGAAGCCGATTATCACCGCATAGAACCTGTACTCGTTCGATGTCCTGACATGGAAGAGATAGTAGGGTCCGAAAAATACCACCAGCAGCTGCAGCATCAGCGGTGTTCCTCTGACTATGGAGATATACAGCTTTACCAGAAGGCTCAGCGGCTTGAATCTTGACATCCTGCCGAAAGCGACCAGGAGTCCCAGCGGCAGTGCAAAAAGCAGCGTGAGGAAGAATATCCCCAGCGTCGCGCCGACACCGCCCAGAAGCTTCAGACAGATAGCCAGCAGCTGCGGGAAGAGATCGGCTTTTTCTGCCAGTAACATCATTCCGCAGTCACCGTATCAGTCTCGGGAACTTCGGACTTAGCGGCTGCCAGATCCAGCTCATCTGCGGGATTGAAGCATATACTGGACTTATCGATACCCTTGTCAGCCCATTCATCAGCTATCTTGAAGAGAGTGCCGTCATTGTACATCTCATCGAGGGTCTCCTGTACGAGGTCTCTTATAGCGGTGTTTCCTTTAAGGAAGCCTACACCGTATCTCTCGGTGGAGACATTCTCATCGAGTATCTTGAAGCCTTCGCCGCGATTGTTTACTTCGTATACAGCAACGCCGTAATCAAGGCATATCGCATCGGCAGCGCCCGAATCCAGGTTCAGGA
>NZ_CAMHRZ010000178.1 GCF_946187255.1 uncultured Ruminococcus sp. | reverse complement strand
GTACTTTTGATATAGCAGAAGGTGTGGGAATTTGTATGACTGATCTTAATGTTGATAAGATCGGTATACAAGGTATTGCTGTATGATCCTGATATATCCGAGCGGTCAGATATATACAATGCCCCGAAGCATTTCAAAGTGCTTCGGGGCATTACTTATATATGGGTATCCATATTATCTGCGAAACGTCCTGTTTTATATCAAAGCAGCAGCGCAACTCCGCCGATTATCACCAGTACACCCAGTATACCCAGTATCAGCCCTGTATTGCGGCTCTTTTTCCTGTTGTTTTCCTCGGTCGCAGATCCGTCATCGTCAGTATCCTCATTATCTTCGCCCGCAAGATAGAAATTCTCGGGCTTTCGGGGATCATAGCGTATATCCAGCTCATCGCCCTCGCTGTAGCCGTCATCGGGTATCACCTGAGTATACTCCTTGCCGTCTACGGTGTACATTATCTCCCACTCGACAAATTCCCGTTCTCCGCCGCCTCCGAAATCGGGAAGAGTAGTCGTCTGCCTGCGCACAGCCTTTGCTTTGCCGTCAACGTGCTTGTCCTCTTCAATGATAGTCTCACCGCCGAAGGTGGGCACAAAGCTGTATCCCTTTGCGACTTTTATCGCGATATAGATTATCAGCACGCCCGTTATCGCCAGCACAACGCCCATAACTCCTCTTGCGCCGCTGAACATCCCGTCAAAAACGTTTTTCTCTTCTTCCTCTGCCAGCAAAATCAAATTGAATATATCCATATCCTAACTCCTGAACATGGGGTTTTCAAACCCGTATTTGTTGTAATTCTCATTTAGCATAGTTATCAGCTTAGGGTCGTGTATGCCTATCACCAGCCGCCTTGCGGGGGTATTCCTGCCTTTGTCATAAAGAAACAGCATATCCTTTACCAGTTTCCCCTGTCTGAATTCGTAGCTGATATTCTGTGCGGGGATAAATGCGTCCTTGTTCGGCTTGAACATCTGCGCCACCACCCCCTGAGGAGTGAACACCGTAGTTGCCATAGGTATGTAAAGCAGTATACTCAGCAGCATTACCACTACAGTAATGATATTCCTGCCGCGCTCTGCAAGGCTGAAAAAAGCGACAAATATCAGCATCAATATGAATATTATACTGCTGACATCATAGGTGAACACTTTTACGCTGCATTTCCTGACCGTCATTACCATTCTCGCCACCGAGATGATCTCATATACCAGCCACAGCGACCACGCGATCGTAAGTACCAGATTATATGTACTCATAGCGATCATCCTTTCACAAAAGCAAGCTCCAGGTCGCCGTCCACAAAGCCGAAGCCTACTGCGCGGTAGTTTTTAAGCATCTCCGCGAATTTTCCCTTTTCAAGATAGGTGGATACCAGTTCACGAACGTCCTCATGGGCTTCCTCCCAGCTGTATTCCTTCTCCCAGTAATACAGGTCCTCCCCCGATGAATATACCTCAAAGCAAGCCCATTCATCGTCCTGCGCGTCAAATCTGTCGGAAGCTATAAGCTGTATCGTCCAGCCGTTGTCCTCCTCCTCGTATATATTGAAGTTTACTGCCGCCGTTTCATCCGGCAGACCGTTTTCCAGCTTTTCATCCAGCCATGAAGCAAATTCTTCGTACATATTCTTTCTCCTCTCTGTTTAACGTCTTACAGATAAGTAAATTATAACACATCAGCCCTTACAGGTCAACTGTTTTTCACATCTTTGAATATTTCCCGCAAAACCGCCCATACTATTTATACCACACCGAAAGGACTGATACCATGATAGAAAAAGACACCATCCGCCTGCTGCGCGAATGTGATGCAGGCGCAAAAATGGGCATATCCTCCCTGGAGGACACCATGCAGTTCACTTTGAGCGAGCCTTTGAAAAATATACTGGAGCAAAGCCGCCGTCAGCATTTAAAAATCTCCCGCGAGATAAACGATCAGCTGGAACGCTTTGAGGATGAGGGCAAGGAACCGCCCATGATAGCCGAGATAATGAGCAAAATAAAGGCGAATTTCAAGCTGGTCACCGAAAAGACCGATCACGCAGCAGCCGACCTCATCACCGATGGCTGCAACATGGGCATAAAGTCGCTTTCAAAGTACCTCAATCAGTATGCCGCCGCAGACGAATACTCAAAGGACATCACCAAAAAGCTGATATCGGAAGAGGAACAGCTTTCCGACAAACTGCGTGAATTCCTGTAAAAAAACCGTCCCCTGTTTCGGGGACGGTTTGCCGTTTATTCCGTAAAAAATCCTACCTTGCCGTCTTTCCTGTTGACGATGACCGCTTCTGTGTGGGGATGGTTAAAATCAAGATTGGTGTATATCACATATATCACCGAATCTTCCTCACAGCCCTTCCACATATCCTCATAGTAGAACACATCAAGGGAGGGATCGATGCTCTGCACATTATTATCCGCAGATACTGCATATCCCGTCGGGTCAAAATGTCCGCCGTCATTTGCGGCATAATCCGAAAGCGGCACTATGTACGCCGCATTTTCTTTGCCGAAGTTTTCCCATTCTGCCGCAGTATCGTCACCGCAGTCAAAGCTGACTGCGAAATAGCCGTTTCCCTGCATCATCGAGGGCAGATAGTCCATACGGCAGTTTTCCGCATCTTTGGGCAGCTTGTCGGGGTACCATTCCGCCAGACGGCAGGTGTGCCGAAGCTGTACATAGCTTTTTTCCAGCGGATATCTCCACTTGCCCGTATTTCCCATTGACATAAGGGGAAATGAAAGCAGTATAGCGAATATTATACCCATAGTGATGATGTGTGTTATACAGGTCTTCCACATCATATTCAGGGGCATATTGCTTTGTCTGGTATTTTTTATCAGTGTTGTCCACACTGTACCCATTATAACGAATGCTATGCCCGTCATCGAGCCTATCACCAGCAGGAAAACCAGTGCCACAAGGTATACCGTCAGTGCCGCGAAAAGCTCGATAAGTATGGGACGGGGCAGCTTTACGCCGCCGTTGCCGTTATTGCTGTTATTGTTGTATCCGCCGTTATTTGCGTTATTATTATTGACCTGATTATCGGTCGGTACTCTGCTTTTCATGGCTTACTTCTTCTGTGATTTGAATATCACGCCTACGACCTTAGGACCTGCGTTTACAGCTATCTCCGAACCGATCTGGTAGCAGTCTGCGGGAGGATATCCCAGCTTCTTGGTCAGTGCCTGCTTCAGCTCATCACGAACCTCAGAGTCCCTGCCGTAAACTATGCAGTAAGGCGTTTTCGGTATCTGCTCATTCAGCGTCAGCTCCAGTATAGCGGGAACCACCGCCTTGTCACCGCGTACCTTGGACTCGGTGGTTATCTGGTTATGCTGTATGCGGGAGATGGGTCTGAGTCCCATTATCTCGCCCACAAAAGCTGCTGCTGCGGGTATGCGTCCCGATTTTTTTGCATACTGCAAAGAATACATACCGAAGAAAATAACACAGTTATCCACCCAGTCATGTATGAAGGACTCTATCTCCTGTACGGAAGCGCCCTTCTGTGCCTTTTTGGCTGCCTCTACCACAGCGTAGCCGTAACCGCCTGTATAGCTCTTGCCGTCGATATTGATTATACGGAACTCGTCCTTTGCTTCGGGTATCTCCTCATAGAACTGCTGTGCAGCCATGACTGCGTTGTTGTATGTGGAAGAACCCTTTGAGTTGATGCTGACATATATAACATCGGTATAATCCGCATAATACAGCTCCTTGAAGTTCTCAACGAACTCGTAAGCCGTTATCTGCGAAGTCAGGGGGATACCGTCGTACTCGTCCATCATGCCGTAGAACTGCTCGTTATCGAAATCCGCGCGGCTGGTATAGCTTTTTTCACCCATACTCACCTTGAAAGGTATCACATGGATATCGTATTTCTTTTCGTTCTCAGCGGATATATCGCTTGCCGAATCTGTCATTATCTTGATCTTGGGCATTGTATTATTCCTCCTTAAATCATGTTCATTTTACTTTCTATATAACACTTTAGCTGTGTGAATTTGCTGTTTTGCACCTGCATACGCAGGAGATCTTCATCAGGCTGCGAGGTCAGATTTTCCGTATCAAGTCTCCCGCAGAAGATATACTCTCCGCCCGTTGTGATGAACCTTATCTTTTCAACACAGAACCTCTTCCGCACCGTATTTTCTCCTTATCATGCGGTACTCGGGAAAGACCTCTATGCTTTTTATCGTATCGTAAGCTATCCTTGTCTTTTTGCGCTTTACCCTGAATTCCACTGCACTGTCGCCCGCATCGAAGCCTGCCGTCGCAGTGATCTCCATAATAAAGTATATAAACACAGGCAGTATCATAAACAAAAACTGCACCCACTGTATGCCCGATACCCTTGTTATAATGATACCGACTACCGCAAATAATATGACAACTGCTGCCAGCAGAATATAATGTCTCAGGTCTATCCTTTCGATACTTTCGTATGTATAGCTTTGTTTCACTGTTTATTATCCCGCAGAACGTCAGCCTGCCTTTTTCTCCTCGATAAATCTTTTCAGCCGCATGAACTTTGAGTTCTCTGTCTGTGTCTGCGGCGCGTCGGGTGCGGTATATATCTTTCCCGCAAAGGAAAAGTCCCTTTCGGCGCAGTGAAAAGTTATCACCTCGGCATAATGCGTGTACTTTCTGTTTCTGAAATACTGTTCTCTTTCCTCTGTCTTTAACTCTATGCTTTTAATCTCGGAATACTCTATCCGTTTCCTTTTAAAAAGCCGCACGAAGGTCACCTCACTGTCATCGGCTTCAAAGTAGGAATAACCAAAGGGGTAAAATATAAAGAACAGCAGTATAGGCACACCCACCGCCGCCGCTATGACGGCAGTACGTTCATCCGCCGAATGCCTGAACGTTTTTACAGCTGCCACAAGCATCAACGCAGTGAATGCCATACAGCCCTTAGGGGTGTAGTCCCCGCTTACATTGTCGTGATCGTAGTGCTCTTTCATGACCTTACCAGGTATACTTTGTCAGCTTGCCCTCTCTGCCCAGATCGGGATAATCCCACTGCCTTAATACCTCGTATGTCGCTATCGCCACCGAGTTTGAAAGATTAAGGCTTCTGAGGGTGTTTCTCATGGGTATGCGCACACATTCATCGGGATGTGCATACAGCAATTCCTCGGGAAGCCCTGCATCCTCACGCCCGAATATTATGTATACCGGTCTGTCCTCGGGGTAGATTTCCTCCGAATGGACTTTTCTGCCCTTAGTCGTGAAAAAATAGAAAGCCCCCTCGTTTTTCGAGAAGAAATCATCTATATCATCATAATAGTATATATCCAGTTTATCCCAGTAATCCAGCCCCGCACGTTTGAGCTTTTTGTCATCTATCTCAAAGCCGAAGGGTCTTACCATGTGCAGTGCTGCGCCCGTTACAGCGCAGGTGCGGGAGATATTGCCCGTATTCTGCGGTATTCTGGGCTCTACCAGTACGATATTCAGCTTATGTTCGTTCATCACAGCACCGAATATCCGTCAAGCTGCTGATAGCTTGTGAGCCAGGGAAGCTGACTTTCCAGCATAAGACCATCCGTCCAGGGCTGCTGATAGCTGTACGTTACCTTTACATTAAGCTCGCTGAACGCCGTTGCACGGTTCATCGCAATGGGCAGGCTGTCGCCTTTCAGCAGTGAACCGATAAGCACGCTGGCGAAAATATCGCCCGTTCCCGAATAATGCGCACCCGCAACATAATCATTCTTAATCTTCCAGAAACTTCCTGTTTCACGGTCATACCCAATGGTATGCATACCGCCGTCCGCCAGGTTGACGCTTGTGATTACAACAGTCCTCTGACCCTGTCCCGAAAGCCTTACCAGCCACGATTTAGCCTCACTGCTCCTCAGCGGTGCAGAGGGGTATTCCTCCCCCAGAAGTATGGCAGCTTCGGTGATATTGGGCGTGATTATATCAGCGACCTCCACCAGCTCGCCCATGCGCTTGCAGAGCTCACCGGTGTATGTTGCATAGCTTTTGCCGTCATCGCCCATAACGGGGTCAACGACTTTAAGCGCATCGGGATAAGCGGAAAAAAATTCCAGACAATGGTCTATCTGTTCCGCAGAAGCTAGAAAACCGCTGTAAACGCAGTCAAAATGCGTGCCCATGCGCTTGTAATGATCCAGCGCGGGCGATATGAAATCAGTGAGATCGCGTATGACGAACTCACTGTAACCCGTGTGAGCCGAAAGCACCGCAGTCGGCACAGGACAGACCTGTACGCCCATAGCGGAAAGTGTAGGTATGATAACAGTCAGTGAACATCTGCCCAATCCCGACAGATCCTGTATTGCAGCCACTCTTTTGCAGCCATTCATTTTACTGATCCCTCTTTATTCAATATAATATCCATTATATTATAGCACACTTTACAGCAAAAGTAAAGATATCGGGAAAAATATAACAAAAAAAGATCCCGCAACAACAGTTGCAGGATCATGACAGGGGCACCAAGGATCGAACTCGGGACACGCGGTTTTGGAGACCGCTGCTCTACCAGCTGAGCTATACCCCTATATAGTATAAAAAGATAAAGTGGACCATCAGGGACTCGAACCCCGGACCCACCGGTTATGAGCCGGTTGCTCTGACCAACTGAGCTAATGGTCCATGTACAAAAAAACGCAAACCTCATAAGGCTTGCGGTCGGGAAAGGATATGACCCGTGGGAGAATCGAACTCCCGTCGCCGGCGTGAGAGGCCGGAGTCTTAACCGCTTGACCAACGGGCCTTGACGCTGGTTTTCAGCGTAGAAAGTGCACCATCGGGGACTCGAACCCAGGACCCACTGATTAAGAGTCAGTTGCTCTACCATCTGAGCTAATGGTGCATACGCCAAAACACTCGTAATGAGTGTTTTAAGCGAAGTGTCGGCGACAACTTATTTTCCCGGGCGGTCGCCCGCCGAGTATTTTCAGCGAAG
>NZ_CAMHRZ010000177.1 GCF_946187255.1 uncultured Ruminococcus sp. | reverse complement strand
ATTTGTTTCTCGGTACCCTTTGGAGCTGTCAACGCGGGTGTGTCCTAACGCCGGAGGGGTGGTCACGTCACAGGCGAAAATGTGAAGCTAAAATTGTTTCTCGGTACCCTTTTGAGTTGTCAGCGCACCGGCAGCTCACGGGGATGCGGACAGATCTGTACACAGCATCTTTACATTTGCGAAAAACTATGGTATAATATATGTACCGAATATGAAATACGACGCTGTCACGCCTGTGACTGCCGCCGTGAAGTATAGGAGAGTATATGTTTTTTATTTTTAAACCTACATACGTCTTTGACAAAGTACCCGACATAACCCCCGAATTTCTCAAAAAGAAGCATATCGAGGGACTTCTGCTGGATCTGGACAACACTCTTACCACCCACAACAATCCTGTGGTGCCGCAGTCCAGCCTGGAATGGATCGGGCTTATGAAAGCAAACGGCATAAAGCTGATGATAGTATCGAACAACCACGCACCGAGAGTTACCCCCTTTGCGCAACAGCTGGGGCTGGATTTTGAATGTGAGGGCGCAAAGCCGCTGACCTTCGGGTACAGCAGGGCGATAAAGCGCATGGGGCTTGATAAGCGGAATGTGGCTGCTGTGGGAGATCAGATATTCACGGACGTTATGGGTTCAAATCTCAAGGGCATACGCTCGATATTCGTATTCCCCATAAAGCCGGAGGAAAGCCTGCCGTTCCGCATAAAGAGGGCGTGTGAAAAGCCTTTCCTGCCGAAGTTTGACACATCCTGTAAATAACGGTCACAGACCGCAATAATAAACGGAGGTATTTTGACATGAGTGATTTTTTCAGAGAACTGATAGGCGTTAAGTGCAATTTTGCCACTGCGGACGGTGAGTACCGCAACTATGTACTGAGAGATATTTCCAACGAATGGATAGTTGTGGAAAAGGGTGCGGAAAGCGTATACCTTAACCTCAGCCACGTTATCTCGATAAAGGTATCATCCGTAAAGGACGAAGGCTGATGCCTGCAAAATTTGGTCCGGCGGGCAGCAGCGACAGGTTCTCGGCGGAATGCAGATCGTCGCTGCAGCTTCCCGGCTGGCTTAAAGCTATGGGACTGGATCATTTTGAATACCAGTGCGGCAGAGGTGTCCGTGTCAGCGACAAGCTGGCAGCGGGACTCAGGGCAAAGGCAGAGGAACACGGTATTAGTATTTCTCTGCACGCGCCCTATTTTATTTCTCTTTCAAGCGTTGAAGAGGAAAAGCGGGACAAGAGCATAAAGTATATCACCGATTCAGCAGACGCGGCAAAGCGGCTGGGAGCACAGCGGATAGTGATACACAGCGGTTCCTGCGCGAAAATGACCCGCGAAAAGGCACTGGAGCTGGCTAAGGACACGCTGCTTCGGGCGAGAAAGGCGGCTGTTGAGCTGGGGCTGGGGGATATCATCTTCTGCCCCGAAACTATGGGCAAGGTCAATCAGCTGGGCGACCTTGACGAGGTGCTTGAACTTTGTTCGCTGGATGACAGTTTTCTGCCCTGTATAGATTTCGGGCATCTGAATGCGCGTACTTTCGGGGAGATAAAGAGCATCGACGACTATGCGCGTATCCTTGACGCGATAGAGAACAAGCTGGGTGCGGACAGGCTGAAAGTGTTCCACAGCCATTTTTCAAAGATAGAGTATACCGTTCCCGGCGGTGAAAAACGCCACCTGACCTTTGCGGACAACGCAGGCTTCGGACCCGAATACGAACCGCTGATGGAGCTTGTGGCAAAGAAGCAGCTCGAACCGATATTTATCTGCGAAAGCGCAGGCACACAGGACGATGATGCACTGACTATGAAGAAGTGCTATATGGGATATAAATAATTAAACGGGATATGCCGAAATTACGCATATCCCGTGTCGTTTTACATATTGACGATATAGCCTGCCACTATCACTTTACCCTCGAATTCTCTCCTTTGCCAGAGAATGGCATAGTCCGAATGCTTTGACTTAAATTCGCTCACAGGAGCGGTGAGTTCCTCGTTTATGGTACTCGGACTTACAAATCCCGGAGAGATGGTCAACGGATCCAGTTTCCAGCCTTCGGTATCGCTTGGTATGAAATAGAAATTCATCTTTCGCTCTTCAAATGACTTATCCATCAGCGCCGCAACTTCCTCAACGCTGTGAATATTTACCAGTTCATGGGCGATGTAGCTGTCCTCCATGCTGTCCATGACAGGATAGCCGGTGCTGTTCCATTCGTGCCTGTACTTCATCTCCTCCTTTGAGGTATTGAAATACTGGTGCTGTTCGGGTCTGCCCTCTCTGTCGGGCATAGGGTCGTCCCATGTGACATCCACATAGTACCAGTGACCGTTTATCTCCGCCATGTTCCAGGCGTGAGCCTCACCGCCGTCAGCCGTTGCAACTATGGACAGACAGGGTATCTCCAGCATATCCATGAACATCTTGAATGTAGTGGTATAACCGCTGCATATACATTTGCCCTCCACCAGCGCACCGTAGGGATCCTCCGAGTGTTCGCCGTGTTCCTCGAAAACGCCCAGCATGGCGGTATCGTAGGTGGCATGGGTGATGATATAGTCATGTATCGCCAGTTCCTTGTCGTAGTCGTCCATACCATCGGTGATATTCTCACTGATGATATCCTTAGCCCGCGAAAGTATCTCCTTCTGGATATCGTCCAGCCCCGTTTCATCACCCGTGAGATACGCCTGCGAGATAGGCTTGGTATCATAAAGCTGATCGGAATCATCCGCAGGTCCATCGGGCTGACTTTCCGCAGGTTCTTCCGTTGTCACCGCAGTTCCGTCATCAGAGGTCACTGTAGTTGTAGTCTCCGCTGCAAGTTCACTGTCATCGGACGCCGCCGCTTCGGTACATCCCGCAAACAGTATGACCGCTGCTGCCGCTGCCAAAATGATCTTTACTCTTTTCATTGTTATTCTGCCTTTACCTTATTCCTTTTACTGTCGCAGCCAGCGCGGATACATCCGTTACTGTCACGAAACCGTCGCCGTTCATATCCACCCTTTCAAGGGCTTCACTGCTGAGAGCCTTTATGCCTTTGAGGTGTGCCGCCGTCATGGATATATCCGTTACATTGACTACGCCGTCATTGTTGGCATCACCGAGTTTGAATTCGGGCTTCTTTCCCGCGTTTTCGGGGTCGAAATCCTTTCGGCTTATATCGGGCAGTCTTATCAGGAACCTCTGAGGGTCATCTGTGGGCGTGTCGGCTGTGTGGTCTGCGCTCATGGTATCCTCGCCCTTTGCAAAGTAGGTGTAGTCACTGAGAATATCGTCCCATGTACAGTCCACATAGTAGCACAGCCCGTCATCCAGCCTGACAGCGTTCCATGCGTGTTCACCGCCGTCCGACAGTCCCGATACAAAGTAGTTGTCGATATCCATATAATTCATGATCGCCTGATAAAGCCTTGCGTAAGTCTCACAGGTGCCGCTGTTCTTGGTGGCACCAACGACATTGTGTGCCCATGCTTCCTCCGACGGAGAGCCGGACCTGTCAAAAGCGTATTCCAGATCTTCCAGCAGTATATCATGGACTGCCTTTGCCTTCAAATAATCAGTTCCTTTATTTTCCGCCTGTGCTGCGGCATTTTTTATATAATCTTCAACTTCTTCCTGTATATTCTTCCTGTCACTGCCCAAACGGTAGTTCCTGTCAATCATTAGCAGGAAGGTATCGTCGCGGGCTGCTGCAAGGGGGTCTGCAAAATAGAATATGGGGCAGTCATTTCTCATAGTGTAATACACAATGACCATTTCCTGAAAGCTGAGATCATCCGCCCAGACTTCACCGTAGCAGTAGTGCTCCCCATCCCGCCTTATATTCAGATCGGTATCATCCCAAAGCTCAACGCATTTATCGTAAAGCCTGTTATAAAACGCCTGGAGCTCTTCGCCGTTCTCCATAGTGCCCAGAAAGTCATATCCTGCTCTGCTGTTGCAGTCCAGCATAAAGTCACTGCTGTCCTCTGCGGCGTTTATACCTGCCGCACCTGCGCTGATCGCAGGCACAAACATAAGCGCTGCCGCCGTCAATGCTGATAGTACTTTTTTCGCTCGCATGGCTATCCGATCCTTCCATTATGTAAACTCAGTTCAGCCCGCTGTGACGATACGGACTGTTTATTTTACTTTAACGACACGGGGCGGCTCATTGCCGGGTATGGGCTTGATGCCCTTGACATTTGCGGAGATCAGTGAGATATCCGCAACATTTACCGCACCGTCATTGTTTACATCAGCGACCTTGATAAGTCCCGGTGCGAGAGCTTTCTTGTTCTTTACATGAGCGGCAATGCCCGCGATATCGGTGACGTTGATCATCTCGTCCCATGTGACGTCGCCCCTCAGCCACTTTGCACGGTAAGCCTCTGTATCATAGTCAAGAGCTGCCCTGTTGCTGATCTCGATAAGGAAATAGTTCATATCGGAAGCCATAGGGGTATTTATGGTGTGTGTGCTGTTAAAGGTATTCTTGCCCTTGCCTGTATAGGTGCTGTCGCCTGTCTTGGATGTGGGAGAAGAGATAACATCGCTCAGCAGCATATCCGCATTATACTTCATGCCGTCATCGAGAGCAACGATGTTCCAGCAGTGGGGCGCACCCTGATAGGTACCCGAAGCAAAGCAGTTATCTATATCCATATAGTTCAGCAGCAGCTGTGTGAACCTTGCATAGCCCTCGCTGTCGCCCGCATGGTCATTTACAATGCCGTATACGGAGCGGTCGTCCCTGCTTTCGCTGTGACTGCCCTTTTCGTCCAGCAGGTATATCAGCACATCACGGATATCACAGACCTTCTGATACTTGGTACGGTACGGCTGCTTTGCCTCCGCCGCCATGTCCTTTACCAGAGTTTCGAGATACTTCTGTGTCTGAGTCCTTTTTGCAGGGTCTATGCCGTAGTCATAATCTATCGCTACTCTTATCTGTCCGTTTACTATATCGGGCTTTTCGGTATACAGCCAGTAGAACAGGGGGTTGTCGTTCTTGAATACTGTCAGCACCATGTGTGCGTCCTTTTCGGTAAGGCTGTGGTCGCCCAGTGTGAACCATTCGTTGATACCGACCATCCAATTACCGTCAGTATTGAGATCCCTACCGTTCTTCCAGAAATCTGCCGAAACATCCCAGAAAAAATCATAGAGCGCCTGTAAGTTCTTACCGTTTACCTGCTTGCCCAGATAGTCATACCCTGCACGGCTGCCGCAGTCCAGCAGGAAATCGGTGCTGTCCTACGACGCAGCGATGCCCGCCGCTGATGCGCTGATACCGGCGTTCATTACAGTGTTCGATACTGGTGCAGCCATCATCAGCACTGCCGATGATACTGCTGCCAGTCTTTTTGCAAGTTTTATTTTTATTGTCCTTTCTTTTATATATCTAAGGCACATCGCCTTGTATACTTTTATCAGCGCGAGCTTTCCTCCACCAGCATGGAATAGAGCTCGCCCTTTGAAAAGCCTGTGGCTTTTGCTATCTCACGGCAGGCATCGGTACCTCTCACGCCCTTTTCCACGAGAGCCTTTACCTGTGAATAAGCCTGCTCGATAGTCTCGGCTTCGGCTATATCCTCCTGTGCGCCCTCGATCACCAGCACGAACTCGCCCTTTGCGCTCTTGTTATCGGGGTACATCTCCAGCGCCTGTGAGAGCGTTGTGCGTATGACCTCCTCATGCAGCTTGGTCAGCTCCCTGCAAAGGGATATCCGCCTGTCACCGAAGTAATCCAGCATATCCCTCAGTGTTTTGTGCAGCTTGTGGGGTGCTTCGTAGAATATCAGCGTTTCCTCCGCGTCCTTGACTTTGGCAAGATGATCGTACCGCTGTCGTTTGTTCACCGAAAGAAAGCCCTCGAAGCGAAATCTTGAGGTATTCAGCCCGCTTACCGCCAGTGCGGATACCACCGCCGACGGTCCCGGTACTACCTCCACCCGCACATTGTTCTCGGCGCACAGCTTTACCAGCTTCTCCCCGGGATCGGATATACAGGGCATACCCGCATCGGTGACTATCGCCGCGTTCTCGCCGCCGATAAGTCTTGCCAGTATCTGTTCGCCTGCCTGCGCCGCATTATGCTCCTGATAGCATATCAGCTGCTTCTTAATCTCGAAATGATTGAGCAGCTTCAGGGTCACGCGGGTGTCCTCCGCACAGATAAAATCAGCTTTTTTAAGTGTCTCCACCGCACGGTAGGTCATATCTCCGAGATTGCCTATCGGTGTGCCCACCACATAGAGTATTCCCATCAGATCTTCTCCCTTCCGACTATCCTGCCGTTTATCATGACAAGGGCGGGGCTGCTCATAACTTCAAAAGGGTTGCCCTCAAACAGTACCATATCCGCATCCTTGCCCGCTTCGATACTGCCCGTCCTGTCAAATATCCCCGCTATCTCTGCGGGCGTGCGGGTAACGGATCTCAGCCCGTCATAAAAGCTGAGCCCATGCTTCATGCATACTCCCACCGAGATCGGCAGGTACTCTATGGGCACCTCCGAATGGTCGGTGCATACCGCCACTCTGACACCGTGCTCTCTCAGCACCGCTGCATTTGCGGGTGAAAGGTTCGCCATCTCGGGCTTGCATTTGTCGCATATTATCGGTCCCACCACACAGCTTGCATCTTCCTCCGCCAGCTCATCAGCTATCAGATGACCGTCGGTGCAGTGTATCAGAGTATAATCAAGGTCGAATTCCTTGGCGAGCCTTATTGCCGTGAAGATATCGTCCGCACGGTGGCAGTGGAAATGCGCGGTCATCTCTCTCCTCAGCAGCGGAAGCAGTGCTTCCATAGCGCTGTCATAGTCAGGCAGATCGCTATCACTCTCCGCCTGCTCGATATCACGCATATACCTCTGTGCCCTGTACAGACTATCGCGTATTATACCCGCCACAGCCATTCTCGTCACGGGGGACTGTTCATGATCCATATAGGTCAGCTTGGGGTTCT
>NZ_CAMHRZ010000176.1 GCF_946187255.1 uncultured Ruminococcus sp. | reverse complement strand
TCTCCTGTCCGACTTCAAAGCCCTCAAGACCTGCCTTAGTCTCTTCCTTGAAGAGCTCTTCGTAGGAAGGGTTGCGGATGATCTCAACAGAGCCTGTGATGCCATATTTGGTAAGATCAAGATTTGCCATTTTAATTTCCTCCTAAATGAAATGAAATTTCGTGTCTGTGACAATACATTTTTATACAATATATTGTGGCACTCACTATTTCTATTATACCATATTTTCAGCCTTTGTCAAGCATTTTGGATATTAAAGTCAAAATTTTCATAATATGACAATTTAAAATATAAAATTCCGACCTCATTAGTTGCATTTTGCAGGGAACGGACATCCGATATGCAAATTTGTACGGTAGATATACGTCATTTCGAGTCTTTATCTGCCGCATAAGCCGTTGAAGGCGCAGGATAATGTTTGAAAGGGTGAACTCTGCGTGACCGGTTTTTTGAAACTGTATTCATCCAATCCTGCATAAATGTTTTTCCTTAAAGGCAGACGTTCCTGCAAAAATACCCTAAGCATTCTTCGGCATCCGGCTGAACTTCCGCAAGAAATGTAAAAAATCCGTTCAGCTGTTCTTCTCGGATTGCTTCGAAGTCTTCGGGCAGATATTTCTGTCCCTCACGGCGGTATTCCGCAGATACTATACACATATATACCGATTGAAACGCCTGCCAAAAGGTCTCTTGCTCTTTGCTTTCTGCATTTTCCGCAAAGGTATACAGTCCGTTTTCGTCGGCGGCAAGCCTGTAAATCTCATCGGCAGTACACCTATTTGTCTTTTCAATAAGCGAAACGCAATAAGCTGCCCTTTCGTTACCGATCATGCTCCTGTTATCCGCCGTCAGCCTCAGCAGATATTCTGCTGCTTTGTCTGTCATAGTGTTATCTTTTCTCCGTCTTTGGAGATGAGCACCTCAGGGAACAGCTTTTTCAGCTCATTCTCAAAGTTTTCGGGGTGCTTTTCGGCAGGACTGTAATGTGTCAGCCACATACGCTTGACACCGGCCTCAGCCGCAAGACGGCAGGCATCCTGCATCAGCATATGGCCTTTTTCGTTCATACTTTGCTTTTTGTCTTTATCTCCGTACATACCCTCGCAGATAAACAGGTCTGCATCCTTTGCAAATCCTACTATCTCACATATTGGCAGAGTATCTGTAACGTATGTTACCTTGACAGGCGGGCGCTTGTCTCCCGTTACCTCATCGGGCTGGATAATTCTGCCGTCATCGAGGGTCACCGCTTCACCCGCGTGCAGCACACGCCACAGCTTTACCGGGATATCCAGTTCCTTAGCTTTTTCGGGCTGGAATACAGGCTTTTTCTCCAGCATCAGGCTGTACCCCAGACATTTAACACTGTGTTTTACGGGCAGTGTGGATACCGTCAGCATGGGGTCTATCTTATCCGCAGTAAAGCTCACCGCTTCTTTATCGGGAAGTGTGTTCAGCCGCACCTCAAAGGGCAGTCTGCCGCATACCGAGATAAGGCTGCGGACAACTCTTTCCGCTCCTTCGGGCATATATATATCCAGCGGTTCCTCACGCGAGCAGTTTCCCATAGAGAGCAGCAGTCCCGGCAGACCTGTTACATGGTCTGCGTGATTGTGAGTTATCAGTATCATCTCAATGCGGTTTATCTTTATATCAGCCGCCGCCAGCGCCACTTGCATACCCTCGCCGCAGTCTATAAGTATTGCTTTTCCGCTGTATTCAAGAAAACACCCTGTCAGAAATCTGTCCTTCAGCGGCAGCATACCGCCCGTACCCGCAAGACAAATATCGGGCATAATTATCTCCTCCTTACATATATCATCTTTGTAATTATACCATAGCGAAAACAATAAATCAATAGCAAGCTGTAATTATTCCGCATACAAAAAAGTTCCCCGCAAAGCACCGTTCGCCTTGCAGGGAAATTGGGAGAAATATATTGTATGTAAGTATATTTATCGTTGTTCTCGGACTTACAGGTATTTCACCAGTTCATCGATAACGCCTTTCATTCTTTCATCCGAAAGACCGAAATCCTTTTCCTTGTAGTTCCATGCAGCTCTGCCGATGCCGTACTTGACAAATACAGAGTTTATATCCTTGTACCATTTCAGTATCTGTTCGGGATCGGCTTTATCGATAACGCCGTATTCGCCGCAGTACATAGCCACATCTCTTTCCTCGCACACTTTCAAGCCGTAAGCAAAGCGCTTTTCAAAGTAGGAAGCGTCAAAGCCGCTGTCGGGAACATCCATATAGTCCTGAATGCGGGTAAGTCCCGTAGCCTTTGCACTTTCGCGGTAATCCTTTATGTCTCCGGGATAGTCGATGCGGAAATCATGGGGCATCTCATCTACCCAGTAAGCACCCTGATGAGTGAACATGAACGGATCGTAGCAGTGGAAATTGTATACGATATTCTCATCAAAAGGCATTTCCAGATCGTGCAGTGCATCGATGGAATTGTTCCAGTAGCTGCCGAGAACTATCTTTGTTTTCGGCGCAATGGGACGTATGAGCTCAATCGCCTTGTGAGCTATCCTGTTCCATTTATCGGAAAGCTCTTTATCGTTTACCTCGTTGAGCAGCTCAAATGCGATAGTCTCGGGGTACTTTCCGTAACGCTCCGCTATCCTCATCCACAACTTGTAAAATCTTTCCTGAAGCTGTTCGCTCTCAAAGAAGCCCTCCTCACCGTCGCCTGAATAGAAGGAGTAGCCGTATACCTTATGAACATCTATCAGTATGTTCAGATCGTATTTGCCGCACCATTCCATTGCCTTGTCGATGAGTTCAAAGCCGTCGTTTTTCAGCACGCCCTCATCAGTCTCGAATATATTGTAATCCACAGGAAGTCTTACATGGTCACATCCCCAGCCTGCGATCACTTCAATGTCTTTCTCACTTATGAACGTGTCCAGATGTTCTCTGTCATAGCTGCCCTGTGACAGCCATCCGCCCAGATCAACGCCCTTCTGAAAGCCTTCAAATTTTTTCATTTTGATCCCCTCCGTTCAACATTACCGTTGTTGCTCTTGTGCTTTGATTATAACATATTTCGCATGGTTTTAATACCATGAAAATAATATTTATGTCAATAACATAACCTAATTCCATAATATTTGCTACTTAATATCCTCTGATTTTGTAAATTATAACAGTATGTGTATAAAATAAATAATAAAACCATACAAATCCCGCTTGACAAATTAAGATAGATTTAGTATAATATATCCAATAGACTTAAACTTTTATATGATAAAGGAGTTGTTTTGTATGAAGGTCAATGTTGAAAAGAGCTTTGTCACACCGCTGCCCGTGTTTATTATCGCGACTTATAATGCGGAGGGCAAGCCCAATGCGATGAATGCCGCATGGGTCGGACAGATAGGCAGGGACATGATATCCCTCAGTCTGGGCAATCATCCGAGCACCGAGAATATCAAGCTGAACCGTGCTTTCACTGTCAGCTACGCTACCAAGAAATATGTAGCCGAATGTGATTATGTCGGCATAGTTTCCTATAACAAGGACCCCGACAAGCTGGCAACGGCGGGATTTACCGTAACGCCCTCACAGAAGGTCAATGCGCCTATCATAGATCAGCTGCCTGTGGCGATAGAGTGCGAGGTGGTTGACATAACGCAGGAGTACGGTGAGACCAGAGTGACTGCAAAGATAGTCGGCATGGTGGCAGAGGATTCCGTACTCACCGTCGGCAAGGTGGATCTCACAAAGATGCAGCCTATCATGTATGATTCTTCAGCAAAGACTTACAGAGTGATAGGCGATAATGTGGGCGGCGCATGGAACGCAGGAAAAAAATTCATGGGATAACAAGATCTGCGGCAGATACTCTCTGCCGCGTTTTTGCGGATATTTCTATATCGGGGTGATCGTATGAGAAAGCTGGCATATCTAAAAGCACCGTTCAGGACTGTGAACGGAGATACGATATATAAGATCGTGATGTATACCGATGATGACGGAGTATATGTGTTCATGTATGATTCTCCCGATGCCGTCATGTCTTCGTCCGACAGGTGGTATCTTGAGGAGGTGCTTGCTGTTGATGACTGGCAGGAGCAGATCGACGACAACGGCTGGCAGGATATAGACGACCCTTTGCCCTATTGTCAGCATGACGCACTGCTCCCGATACGCATCAAGGGCAGAGACAAGGGCGAGCCCCAATGGGACTGCTTTGAGATATTTGAAAACGGAGAATGGAAGGAATTTATCCCATAGAGAAAGAGTGACATATATGGACAAGAAATACTTACAGCTGCTGGCAAAGGAATTCCCGAATATTGACAGTGCAGCCAGCGAGATAGTTAACCTTTCTGCGATACGCAGCCTTCCCAAGGGGACGGAATACTTTTTCAGCGATATGCACGGCGAATACGAAGCCTTTCTTCACATGCTCAAAAGCGCATCGGGCATGATAAAGATCAAGATTGATCTTACTTTAGGAAAGACTGTATCCTCAGCCGAAAGGGAAGCGCTGGCGGCTCTTATCTACTATCCCGACAAGGAGCACAAGCGTCTCAAAAAGGCGGGAGTACTTACCGATGAATGGCGCAGTCTGACGATATACCGTCTTATACTTGTACTGGAAGCTGTATCCGCAAAGTATACACGTTCGCGTGTGAGGAGCAGCATCCCGCAGGACATGGTATATATTCTTGACGAGCTGCTGAATGTCACCGATGATGTGATAAAGGAGTATTACTACGACGAGATAATCACCACCATACTCGATACAGGCATAGCAGACCATTTTATAAAGGAACTCTGCAAGGTGATACAGTCCCTTGCCATAGACAGCCTGCATATCATAGGTGATATCTATGACAGAGGTCCCCGGGCGGATATAATAATGGATGACCTGATGAGGATGCATGATGTGGATATACAGTGGGGCAACCATGATATCTCCTGGATGGGTGCCGCATCGGGCAACAGGGCGCTTATCGCCAATGTTATACGCATATCCATGAGGTATAATAATTTCGATATACTTGAGGACGGTTACGGTCTCAACCTCCGCGCACTTGCGGTGTTTGCGGGAGAGGTATACAAGGATGACGACTGTTCGCTGTTCATGCCTCAGACCCTTGATGACAATATCTATGACCCGGTAGATACAGGGCTGGTGGCGAAGATGCACAAGGCTATCACGGTGATACAGCTCAAACTTGAAAGCAGTCTCATAAGGCGGCATCCCGAATGGGGCATGGACGACCGCGATATATTCGGGCATATCGACCCCGAAAAAGGTGTGGTGGAACTGGGCGGGAAGACCTACGAGCTTCTTGACAAAAACTTCCCGACAGTCAGCAAAGAGGATCCCCTTGCCCTTACGGATGAGGAAAACGAGCTTATGACTGTGCTGGTCAATTCCTTTATGCACAGTGAAAAGTTGGCAGATCACATGAGATTTCTGTACACCAACGGCTCCATGTACAAGACGATCAACGGCAATCTGCTGTTTCACGGGTGCATCCCGCTGGATGAGAACGGAGATCTTTTGTCGGTAAATATAGAGGGCAGTGATTATTCGGGAAAGGCGCTGCTGGACAAGCTGGACGAGGTGGCGAACAAGGCGTATTTCCTGCACAGCGGTGAGGAAAAGGAGAATTCCGCCGATCTGTTGTGGTACCTTTGGTGCGGTTCACGGTCTCCGCTTTACGGTAAGGACAAAATGGCATTTTTTGAGAGATACTTTATCGCGGATACCTCTCTGCACACCGAGAACTATAACGCCTATTACCATTTTTCCGAGCAGGCGGATGTGTGCCGCAGGATACTGGAAATGTTCGGACTTGACCCCGACAAGGGGCATATAATCAACGGTCATGTCCCCGTAAAGATCAAAAACGGAGAAAGCCCCGTGAAAGCAGACGGTAAGCTGTTTGTCATTGACGGCGGCATCTCAAAGGCGTATCAGAAGGCGACAGGCATAGCGGGTTATACGCTGATATGCGACAGCCACAGCCTGAACCTGGCTGAGCACAAGCCTTTCATAGCAGGAGAGAGCGAGCATACCCCCGTACTTCATTTAGTCGAACGCTTTGACCGCCGTGCAAATATCTGCGACACCGACAAGGGTAAGGAACTTCTGGAGAAGATAAACGACCTGCGTGAACTTCTCAAAGCCTACCGTTCGGGCGCTATCAAACAAAAGCAGGGAAGCGGCGTGAGAAAATAGTTCTGATGCCAATAAGATAACAAATATGGCTGCCGCATTATCCATGCAGCAGCCATTATCATTTTTATGTTCTATTGTCGCACCTGTCGGCATGATTTTTCAGTGTACTGCCGCGTAGCATCTCTGGACCAGTCTTTTGCCGTAATCATCCGCACTCAGGGGCTTGTCGAAGTAATATCCCTGTATCCTGTGACAGTTCATATTGTTGAGGTTATCCAGCTGATCGGTGGTCTCAACGCCTTCGGCAACTATCTCCACGCCAAGATCTTCTGCCATATTTATGATATGCCTTAATATGATATTCTCGCGCTTGCCTGTTGCTCCCGTAACCTCCGCGATGAATGCCTTGTCGATCTTCAATACATCCACCGATATGGTCTGCAGCATCAGCAGTGAGGAATAACCTATGCCGAAATCATCTATCGCCACTGTGAAACCGTTGTTATGCAAGCCGTCAACGTATGACAGCAGCTGATTTATCTCGTTTACGTCTACAGTCTCGGTCATTTCGATCTCGATAAGCGAATGCTCTATGCCGTACTTGTCAACTATCTCGTTTATGCGGCTGACAAGATCCTCATCACCCAGATGATCGTTGGAGAAGTTTACCGATATCTTAACGGGGTCCAGACCTTTATCCAGCCAGTCCCTCATATTTATGCAGACCTGTTCGAGAACGTAGAAATCCAGGTCGGATATAAGATGTTCTTTTTCAAATATCTCTACGAATTCTCCCGGATATATGAGCCTGCCGCTGCTGTTCCAGCGGACAAGGGCTTCTGCGCCGTACAGC
>NZ_CAMHRZ010000175.1 GCF_946187255.1 uncultured Ruminococcus sp. | reverse complement strand
AGGGCTTTACACGCTTACACGCTTATTTTCTTAACTTGCTGTACAGAAATTATAATATATTATAGATATATACAGGGAGAGAATTGAAAACTCGCGTGTAAAGCGTGTAAACGTGTATAACATCTGCGAAAAAGGCGGTGATACCATGAAAAAACGTGTTCTGCCCGCAGCTTTGGCGCTGACGGTCTTGTTCGGCTGCACGACGGGGAATAATGAGAGTTCCGCGACAGAGGAAAAGCCCCGCACCGAAACGACCGCCGCAGTGATCGAACAGGATACCACACCGCAGGAGGAAACAGCAGAGTACGTTCACCCCGAGGTGCCGAAGCATCTTTCTCAGGATAAGGAAGTGCTTGAAAAGGCGGGAGATGGATATTATCTGCTGACAGACAGCCGCTACCCTGTGTATACAAATACTCAGGTGAGCTATTATCCCACAGGCGAGGACTTTTACGAAGCCCTGCTGGAAGAACTTAAAAAGGCGGAGAAGTTCATATTCATGGAGTATTTCATCGTCAGTGACGGCGAGATGCTGAACGGGCTGATTGAAGTCCTTAAAGAGCGCATGGATGCGGGTGTGGAGATAAGGCTGATATGCGACGGCTTCAAACAGAACGATGCCTTTGCCGAAAAGCTGAACGAATTCGGCATAAAATGCAGGCTCTACCGTGAGCCCGAACGCATAAGCCTTAATCGGCGGGACCACCGCAAGCTGACGGTGATCGACGGCAGGACTGCTTTCATGGGCGGCGCGAATATCGGGGATGAATATATCAATGTTGATTCGCCCTACGGCAGGTGGAAGGATGCCGCCATCAGTATGCAGGGAGATGCTGTGCGCAGCTGCATCGAACTTTTCTTTGAACAGTGGGAAAACGGCAGCGAGCTGGACAGCTGCGAGGAATATCTTGACCTTGCACAGCCTGTTGATGCGGAGGGCTATGTGCTGCCCTACGGAGAGTCGCCCTTTGACGAACTCAACGCTGCCCGCGAGATATATCTGGGACTTATCAACGAAGCGCAGGATCATTTGTATATCACTGCGCCCTATCTCAATATCGACGATGAGGTGGAGGATGCCCTCTGCGCCGCAGCCGAACGCGGTGTGCAGGTGATAATGATAGTCCCGGGCATACCCGACAAGCACTACATGGAGCTGATAGCGCGTCCCCATTACAAGACGCTGGCAAAGGCGGGCGTGAAGATATACCGCTTTGATCCGGGATTTATACATTCAAAGGTGTTCGTCTGCGACGGCAGAGCTGCGACGGTGGGAAGCGTAAACCTCAATAACCGCAGCTTTTACTGCGATTACGAGTGCGGCGCATTGCTGACCGATACTCCCTGCATCGCGGATATAGAAGCGGATATCCTGACTACGCTGGAAGAGTGTACGCTCCTCACCGCCGATATGATCTCCGACCTCACCCCCGCCGAACAGACTCAGGCATCGTTTTTCCTGAATATCGGGGATATGATATAGGTGTATGCAGGCAGAAAATTTTTTTCAAAAAGGTATTGCATTTTCCTGCGAGATGTGGTATAATATTAAAGTTAAATGAGTCGTTGTAGCTCAGCTGGATAGAGCGGCCGCCTCCTAAGCGGCAGGCCGGAGGTTCGAATCCTCTCAGCGACGTAAAACAAAGCTCCGTCATTGCGGCGGAGCTTTTCTTAATATGTATATATGTATACTAAAAACTCCCGCAGAACATATCTCTGCGGGAGATCGTTTATTATTGTCAGTAGTGCAGCACCCTTTGTATATTGCTGCGCACCTGTCGCCTGTCGCTCAGGTTGAGGCTGCGTATCATACGCCTGATGGGGAGCACCTGCGGTGGTGCGACCGAAAGTGCGTCCAGCTGCATATCCAGCAGTATCTCGGTCAGCGAAAGGTCAGCGCCCATCTCGCCGCAGATACATACCTTTATGCCGTGACTGTGGGCGTTGTCCACCACCAGCTTTATCATTCTCAGCACCGCCAGATGATTGGGCGGCACAACATTCTCGTAATTCGGGTTCTGACGGTCTATCGCCAGTGTGTACTGTTCAAGGTCGTTGGTGCCTATGCTGAAAAAGTCCACCTCACGCGCCAGTATATCGCTTATCATCACCGCCGCGGGAGTCTCTATCATAACGCCCAGCTCAACATTTTCCCCGAAGGGTATGTGCTTGCTGATAAGCTCGTCCTTGCATTTGTGGATGACGTCCTTCACGCGGTAGACCTCGTCAACGTCGATTATCATCGGGATAAGTATGGACAGCTTGCCGTAAGCCGAAGCACGCAGCATGGCTCTCAGCTGTGTCTTGAATATATCCTGTCTTCTCAGGCAGAGCCTTACAGCCCTCATGCCCAGTGCGGGATTTTCTTCCTTGTCCAGCTCGAAATAATCCGCCGTCTTGTCCGCACCGATGTCAAGGGTACGGATAACTACGCGCTTTCCGCCCATTTCTTCCACTACTCGCCTGTAATTATAGAAAAGCTCTTCCTCATCGGGAAAGCTGTCCCTTTGCAGATAAAGAAATTCCGAACGCAGCAGTCCTATACCGCCCGCATCGTTCTCGATAGCCGAGCCGAGATCGGCAAGACCGCCGATATTTGCGTAAACCTCGATCTCCTTGCCGTCACGGGTGACGTTCCTTCTGCCTTTCAGCCTTTGCAGAAGTTCATGCTTCCTGCCCTCTTCCTCCTCACGGCGGGCAACGTTCCTGATAGTCTCGTTGTCGGGCTCGATATATATTACTCCGTCATAGCCGTCAACTATGGCGTATTTGCCGTCCAGTTCGTCCATCTTCACATCCCCGAGACCTATCAGTGCGGGGATATTCATCGTCCTTGCGAGTATCGCGGTGTGTGAATTGGTCGAGCCGCCCCTTGTACAGAAAGCAGCCACCTTAGATTTGTCCAGCGAAGCAGTCTCACTGGGAAGCAGATCGTCCGCACATATTATGGATACCTCTTCCAGCACGAATTCCTTGACGGACAGGTTTTGCAGCTGTCTGATGATACGTTCGGATGCGTCGTGAACATCGGTGCAGCGTTCGCGTATATAATCGGAATCGCCCTGACGCATCATTTCCGCCAGCATCTGGGAAGTTTTGGCAACAGCATATTCCGCGTTGCACTTCTCGTCGAATATCAGCGTTTTAACGCCTGTTTCGTACTGGCTGTCGCTGAGTATCAGCTGCTGTATATAGAATATATCCGCATCTGTCTCACCGATCTCCTCTGCGGTACGGTCACGCAGTGCCCTCAGCGCTTCAACTGCGCTGTCTTTGGCATCGGTATATCTGCGCCATTCCTTTTCGGGGTCTTTGATCTTTCTTCTGTTTATATTGATGCGGTCGCGCTGATAGACGCTTATAACGCCTCTTGCGATGCCGCCGTAAACCGATCGTCCTTTAAGTGTTACCATGAAAGCTGTCACCTCCTGCCCAAAATGAGATCAGGTCATACTTCTACAATTTTATTATAACACATTCACTGTAAGTTAAAAGAGAGGAATTTATTTATTTACATTTGTGAAATATTTTTCGGCATTTCACAATATTCTCATTGGAATTTTTTAGTTATTTTAACGAATACAAATATTTATAACTCTGCCGATTTATCACGAAAAAGCGGCACATACACCGCATTATCCGCGAATAAGTCCCTTTATGACCTCTCCTGCCGCTATCAGTCCCGCCGCCGAAGGCACGAAGGATACCGAACCGGGAACGCTCCTTCTGCCGTTCTGAGGGTCTTCACTGCCCTGTATTGGTGTTATGGGTTCTTCTTCGGAGTACACCACAGTGAGTTTTTTCACGCCGCGCTTTTTGAGTTCCCGCCGCATGACCCTTGCCAGAGGACAGCCCTTTGTCTTGTATATATCCGTCACACGGAAGGCGGTGGGGTCCAGCTTGTTGCCCGCACCCATCGCGGATATCACAGGCACACCCGCTGCCTGCGCCCGCATGATGATCTCTATCTTCCCCGTGACCGTATCTATCGCGTCTATCACATAGTCGTACTGCGAAAAATCAAAGCTGTCCGCAGTCTCGGGCATGAAGAAAACGCTGTGGACGTTCACCTTTATTTCGGGGTCGATGTCATGCACTCTTTTGGCGGCGACTTCTGTTTTCAGCCTGCCCACAGTGCTGTGCAGGGCGATTATCTGCCTGTTCAGGTTCGATATGCTGACAGTGTCATTGTCGATAAGGTCGAGGGTACCCACGCCGCATCTTGCCAGCGCTTCAACGGCATATCCGCCCACACCTCCTACGCCGAACACTGCCACACGGCTGTGTCTGAGCTTTTCCATCGCCTCATGACCCAGCAGCAGCTCGCTGCGTGAATATTGTTCTTCCATTATCTGTCCTCCAAAAACGGCAGAACGCCGAAGCATCCCGCCGTAAATTCCTTATAACTCAGTGCTTCGGCAGACCGTTCTCTTCCTCGAACTCGTCTACCTCTTCCTCTGTCAGTCCCAGATCCTTGCTGAAATCATGCTCTATCAGATCGCGCTTTGTCTCAATGGGTATCTCGTCCTCAACGCCCTCGGTGGCATCGGGCACGAACACAGTGCGCACAGTGCTGAGTATTATCCTCAGATCCTCGCGTATCGACTGGTGCTCTATATACATCAGGTCGAGTTTCAGCTTGTCGTAGGGGGTGGTGTTGTACTTGCCCATTATCTGTGCATAGCCTGTCAGTCCAGCCTTGACTTTCAGCCTGTACTTGAACTCGGGCATGGTCAGCTCATATCTCTCCGCCAGTTCGGGACGTTCGGGACGGGGTCCCACAAAGGACATATCGCCCATGAGTATATTTATCAGCTGGGGCAGCTCGTCGAAGCGTATCTTCCTTATGATCCTGCCCACAGGAGTGATGCGGTCATCGTGTTCGGAAGCCAGCCTTGCACCGCCTTTTTCCGCATCCGTCACCATGCTGCGGAATTTCAGCACCTTGAACGTGCGCCCGCCCGTAGTGAGCCTTACCTGCGAATAGAACACGGGGCCGCCGTCATACAGCTTGATTATCAGCGCTGTTATCATCATGAAAGGCAGCAGCACTACCAGCATGACACCTGCCAGCACGATATCGAAAAGCCTTTTCAGCATACGCTGTTCCAGCTTCAGTCCGTCGTTCCTCGAAAGCAGCAGGGGAGTATCGAACAGGTGGAAATCGTCCGCACCGCGTATTATTATATCCGACAGCTTGGGGTTCAGGTACATCCTTATGGAATGTTCAAAGCAGAACTTCACCAGCTTGCTGCGCAGATCGTTGGGTATATCGGTGATTATAACGCCCTCGTATTTGAGTATGCGCCGCTCGATCTCATCCAGGCTCTCATCACAGCTGACCGCCGCACATATATTGTACTTGTCCGTCCGCTGTGCCATTTTGTTTACAAGGTACTTCGCGTTTGAGTTGCCGTAGACTATTATCAGTCTTCGCGGCGGGTACATCTTGGTATATATCCTCGTGAAAGCGTAGCTCCAGGGAAGGGAGAATATCAGCTCCAGCCCTGTGAGTACGAACATGGGCGGCTTGTCCATTCGGTTTCGTGTGATAAGTGCGATGAGCACGAATTCCAGTGCGTTAGTACCGATTATACCCAGCACCTGCGAACCGAACAGCCCCATGAATTTCGAGTACCCCAGACGGAAGCCGTTGAAAAGGCTCGTGATCGTGGTGTACAGCACACAGTATATCCCCACCATCAGGAAGTTGCCGTAACGCCAGAAAGGGTCATGCATGGTCTTGTTGAAATAGACATACCACACATAGGCAAATCCCGTTACGAACATGAGGATTATCACCAGTGCCGCGATAAAATTAAGGATCCGCTTGTACTGTTCGCGGTTCTTAGCAGTTCTTTTCAATATATGACATCCTTTTCGTTAGATCAGAGTTTAGTTGTGGATCTATGTAAAAATAAAGTTGATACTGCGGCGTTTTTCCGCAGGATATCATTATAGCATACTTCCTCTGATTATTCAAGTATCTCCGCCGTTTTTCAGACAATAGACACATAACCCGCGCCGCAGAAGTGATATTTATAGGACAGATAATCAAATCAGCGGACCGCACAGCAGAAAAAGGGCGGGAGCTTGAATGTTCCCGCCGCGAAAAATATATATCATGCTTTTGTCCCGATACGCATACAGCGCATGGCGTTGAGTATGGCTATCACCGATACTCCCACATCCGCGAATACTGCCAGCCACATATTGGCAAATCCCAGTGCGCCCAGCACCAGCACCAGTGCCTTCACACCCAGTGCGAACACGATGTTCTCGCGGACTATACGCACTGTCTTGCGGGCTATGCGCATTGCAAGGGATATCTTTGCGGGGTCGTCGTCCATGAGGACGATGTCTGCCGCTTCAATGGCTGCATCGCTGCCCATGCTGCCCATTGCGATGCCCACATCCGCCCGTGTGAGTACAGGCGCATCGTTTATGCCGTCGCCCACGAATACCAGTGTTGAGCCTGCCGTCTTGCTTTTCAGCAGTTCCTCCACCTTTTCCACCTTGTCGGCGGGCAGCAGTTCGGCGTATACCTTGTCGAGCCCCAATGAGTTCGCTACGTCCTCTGCGGTGGACTTTGCATCACCTGTCAGCATGACTGTATTCTTCACGCCGTTTGCTTTCAGCTCCTTTATAGCTTTAGCAGAGGAATCCTTTATCTTGTCGGAAATGACTATATGTCCCGCATATCCGCCGTCAGAAGCAACGTGTACCATAGTGCCTTTGCATTCACATTCGGGCACGGATACTTTCTGTGATGCCATCAGCTTTTTGTTGCCCGCGAATACCTCATGACCGTCTATCACTGCGCGAATGCCGTGACCCGAGATTTCCTCATCCGAAGTTATCCTGCTGCGGTCTATCTCTTTGCCGAACTTCGTGCATACCGACCTTGCTATCGGGTGGTCGGAATAGCTTTCCGCATGGGCGGCAAGGTCGAGAAGCGCATCATCAGCCATCGAGTGTGAGTGTATCTTCGTCACCTCGAAACTGCCTTTTGTCAGCGTGCCTGTCTTGTCG